>CABQCA010000053.1 GCA_902462525.1 uncultured Porphyromonadaceae bacterium
CCCATTCGTCTATCGGTTAGGACGCAAGATTTTCATTCTTGAAAGAGCAGTTCGATTCTGCTATGGGCTACTGATCGCTGACTCCGTCCTTTGGGCCGGAGTCATTTTTTTGATAAGACATACGTATGATCAAAAACCTTCTTTTCGATCTCGGCGGTGTTATCATGGACATAGATCGCCACAACTGCGTGGACGCCTTCACCGCCCTCGGCCTTGAAAACGCCGATTCTTACTTCGGTCTCTACTCCCAGTCGGGAATATTCAAAGCCATAGAGGACGGAAGCATGACCGTCGATGAATTCCACCGCATTCTCCGCGAAAAACTGCCGGCCGGCACCACCGACGCCCAGATCGACACCGCTTTCCAGAAATTTCTCATCGGCATTCCCGTGAACCGCCTGCAGGCTCTGCGCCGGCTCCGCAACTGCGGCTACCGCATCTTCCTGCTCAGCAACACCAATGCCGTAATGTGGAACGATTTCATAGCACAGGCTTTTACAGAAGAAGGTCTCACACGCGAAGACTACTTCGACGGCATCGTCACATCTTTCACGGCAAAATGTCTCAAACCATCGCCCGAGATTTTCAGCTACGCCTGCCGCAAGCTTGGCATCAAACCAGAAGAGACACTCTTCTTCGATGATTCCGCCGACAACACAGCCGCTGCTCAAGCCCTCGGATTCCACACCGCCACCGTACTTCCGGGCACCGAATTCACCCGATATCTGCCCGAGCAGTAATGACTACGGACAACGACCGATATATCGCTGCCGTCGGAATGTTCGACGGGCTGCACGCCGGGCACCTTTTCGTGCTCGGCAAATTGCGTGCGCTCGCCGAAAGCCGCGGTCTGCGTCCGATGGTAATAAGCTTCGCCAACCATCCGGCCGAAATCCTGTCACCGGCAAAGACACCGCGACTCATAGCAGGCCCCGAAGAAAAAAAAGAACTGATACGCACTCTCGCAGGCATCGGGCGCGTAGAAATCGTTCCGTTCACCGCCGGATTCGCCGCTATGACCGCTGCAGACTTCCTTTCAAATCTCAAAAGCCGGGGTATCGGTGTCCTCGCCATGGGTTTCAACAATCACATAGGCTCCGACAGGCTCACCGCAGCTGAAGCCTCCGCACTCGGAATCATCGACATCATCGCACTGCCGCCATGCCCCGGCGGACACGATCTCAGCAGCTCTGCTCTCCGGTGTGCCATTGAAAATGCCGATTTCGCCACCGCTGCCGCAATCCTCTCACGCCCTTATTCAATCGAAGGCACCGTCGTACCCGGCCGTCAGCTCGGCCGAAAAATAGGTTATCCGACAGCCAACATCGAAATAGAAGACGCCCAGAGGCGCCTGCTGCCCCCCGACGGCGTCTACGCCGCCGATGTAACCGTCGACAGAGACCCGGCCGTCTACCGCGCCATGGTCAACATCGGCCGGCGACCGACCGTCGACAATTCGGCAGCGCCTCTCCGTACCATTGAGGCACATATCTTAGCCCTCAGTGCCGACCTCTATTCACGTCGCATCAGTCTCACCTTCCTCCGGCGCCTGCGCGACGAACGCCGCTTCCCCTCCATCGAAGCGCTCAAAGCGCAGCTCGCCCTCGACGCCGAAGCAGCCCGGAATACCGAGCTATAAGAGCCTGTTACAGTTCCGACTTTTCGGCCCGCTCCAGCAGACCGAATTTACAGACATCTGCCAGCGAAAACACCCTGATTCCATCCTTGTCTCTCAGAAAACGAATCTCTTCAGCACTGAAATCCATGCTAAGATCTTCGCTCATTTCAATTAAAGAATGCGATCCGTCATTGAAGTTCACTTTCAACACCGCCTGACTATACTGTGTCTGAATGCCAACCGACGAAAGCAACAGAAGAGCCGCACTACAGCCTATATTCTTTGCTATGTTATGTACCATTCTCAATTGTGTCATAATGTCTGCAAATTTACCATAAAATCGCGAAATCTCTACACCTACACGATAAAAAGGTATCTATGCCACAATCTATATGACATGCAATGCATAATGCACAATTATTCGTAAATCGGAGGATTAATTCCACTTGAATCAGCCATGGGGCAAACAGAAATTGCAGAGCAGGCTCTTAATTTGCAAAAACGAGTCGAGTTATCGATTTTTTTGCTATCTTTGCGCTTGGCGCGACTTTCTGACGCGCCTTTTGCAATAAGACATGAAACAATACATCGTATCGGCCCGAAAATACCGTCCCGCGACCTTCAGCAGCGTCGTAGGCCAGCAGGCGCTCACGACGACGCTAAAAAACGCCGTCGCCACCGACCGCCTTGCCCACGCCTACCTCTTCTGCGGTTCAAGAGGTGTCGGAAAGACTTCCTGCGCACGTATTTTCGCAAAAACCATCAACTGCACGGCCCGGACGCCCGACGGCGAGGCCTGCAACCAGTGCGATTCATGTCGGCAATTCAACGAAAACCGCTCGATGAACATCATTGAGCTCGACGCCGCCTCAAACAATGGCGTCGACGACATCAAAAGCCTCATCGACCAGGTGATGGTGCCCCCCTCGACGGGCAGATACCGGGTATTCATCATCGACGAAGTGCACATGCTGTCGTCAGCGGCATTCAACGCCTTCCTCAAAACCCTCGAGGAGCCGCCGTCGTATGTGGTTTTCATTCTTGCCACCACCGAAAAGCACAAAATAATACCCACCATTCTGTCGCGATGCCAGATCTACGATTTCAACCGCATCACCATCGCCGACATGGTGGCTCACATGCAGCATGTGGCTGACAGCGAAGGCATCGATGCCGACCCTGCCGCCCTCAGCATCATAGCGCAGAAAGCCGACGGCGCAATGCGCGACGCCCTGTCGATTTTCGACCAGGTAGCAGCCTCCGGTGGCGGAAAAATCACATATCAGGCGACTGTCGACAATCTTAACGTGCTCGACAACAGCTACTACGGACGTCTGGTCGACGCCTTCGTCCGACAGGACGTACCGGCGGCACTCCTCATCTACAAGGAGGTCCGCGACAAGGGCTTCGACTCGCAGTTCTTCATCAACGGCCTCGGCCTCTATTTCCGCGACCTCATGGTGGCTTCCGACCCATCCACTCTGCCGCTGGTCGAAGCAACCGATGAAATCCGCGCTGAAATGGCTGCCCGTGCCGCAAGACTGCATCCCACCTTCATCTATAAGGCGATGGACCTGTGCAACAGCGCCGATTTCAACTACAGGCAGGCTTCGAACAAACAATTCCTTATCGAGTTGACGCTCATCAAGCTATGCCAACCACCCAGCCCCTCGCCCGATGAAAGCGGAAGTGACGGGGGGCAACTGAAACCGCTCATACCGCGGCCGGCCGACCGCGTGCCGCAAAGCACCGTACCGCATGCCGCACAACCCGACAGGACGCCGGCTACGGCCCCGCAGACAGTGCAGCATCTTTCGGCAGCGACTGCGGCGGCTCCCGCAGCACATCCGCAGCAGCCACAGAGGCAGTTCAGGCCAGGAGCTTTCTCGCTCAACCGCCCCGTCGCCGCAGCTCCGGCCGCAGCCCCGGCTCATGCCGGACAGGCCTCACCGGTGCGCCACACAGCCTACTCCGACGCCGACATGGCTTCGGCATGGCTCAAATGCACCGAGGGGTTCGTAGCACAGCCACCCCTGCACAGCACAATGTCGTCGATAGCGCCCGAGCGACGCACCGGCGATACCTTTGCACTGCCGGTGACAAGCAGTCTCCAGACGGGACTCCTCACAGGCGTTCTGCCCGACATAACACATAAACTGCGCGACATTCTGGCCAACGACGACATAAAGCTCGTCGTCGAGGAAAGCGAGCAAGAACTGCCGGCATCGCTGTGGACCGACGACCAGGTGATGCAGTCGGTGCTCGAACGCCACCCCAGGGTCGCCGAATTCATAACCAAGTATAAACTCCGTCTCTTATGATGGAAAACCGTATAGTAGTCAAAATCGGCAGCAATGTGCTCACACGCCCCGACGGGTTGCTCGACATCACGCGCCTCAGCGCTCTTGTCGACCAGCTTGCCGAACTGCGCCGCAGGGGCTTCGAGCTGGTGGTGGTGTCGTCGGGTGCCGTCGCCGCAGGGCTCGGCGAGCTGCGGCGGCTGTCAGGAGCGTCGAAACTCGACCCCGTGTCGTCGCGCCAGCTGTTTTCGGCTGTCGGACAGGCAAAGCTCATCAACCGCTACTACGACCTCTTCCGCGAGCACGGCATACACTGCGGCCAGATACTTGCCACAAAGGAGAATTTCGACCGCCGCGGTCATTATCTCAATCAGAAAAACTGCATGGAAACCATGCTCGCCCACGGCGTGGTGCCGGTAGTGAACGAAAACGACACCGTGTCGGTGACCGAACTCATGTTCACCGACAACGACGAACTATCCGGACTCATTGCAGCCATGATGGACGCAGGACGCCTGATAATCCTCAGCAACATCGACGGCCTTTACACCGGCGACCCCGCCGACCCGGCATCGGAGATAATTCCCGTAGTTGCTGCCGACTGCGACCCGGCGGCGTTCGTCGCCGCCGGCAAATCCGCGCTCGGCCGCGGAGGCATGAAGTCGAAGTGCCGCATAGCGCGCCTTGTCGCCGCCGACGGAATCGGAGTAATCATCGCCAACGGCAAGCGCGAAAACATTCTCACCGACCTCTGCAGCGGCACACCGGTGCCGCACACCGTTTTCGAGCCGGCGCCGAAACCGGCATCAAGTCTGCGCAAGTGGATAGCCCACAGCGGCTCGTTCGCAAAAGGGTCGCTGCGAGTCAACAGCGGCGCCGCCGAAGCACTGCTTCGCCAGCGCGGAGTAAGCCTGCTCGCTGTCGGAGTCGAGGCAGTCGACGGCGATTTCGACGCCGACGACATAGTATCTGTTTCTTCGCCCTCGGGCGACATCATCGGCTGGGGACGCGTAAGCGTCGACGCACGCACCGCTGCCGCCATGCTCGGCAAAAACGGCGGAAAACCGCTTATCCACGCCGACTACATCTACATAAATGAACTCTGAAATGTTTGAAAATTCCCGTATAGCCGCCGGCGAAACCGCCGCTCTCGGCACAACAACAACCGATGCGGTCCTTGCAGCCGTTGCCGACGCCGTCGAAGTTCGCGCCGACGAACTTCTCGCGGCAAATGCTCTCGACTGCAACGCCCTCGACTCTTCCGACCCCCGCTACGACAGGCTTCTTCTCACACACGACCGTATCGCCGGCATCGCCGCAGGCATGCGCGCCGTCGCCGACCTCCCATCGCCCGTAGGTCAGACCCTCGAAACCATAGTGCGGCCCAACGGCATGACTATCCGCAAAGTAGCCGTGCCCTTCGGCGTGATAGGCGTTATTTTCGAAGCCCGGCCCAACGTAATATTCGACGTCTTCGCTCTATGCTTCAAGGCCGGAAGCGCCTGTGTGCTCAAAGGCGGACACGAAGCGGCGCGCACAAACACCGTGGCCGCCGCCATAATCCGCGACGCTCTTGCCGGCTGCGGAGTGAACCCCGACGCCCTTGTGCTCATGCCCTCCGACCACGAAGCCGCCCTGCACATGCTCCGCGCACGCGGCGAAATCGACCTGATCATACCACGCGGCTCTCGACGGCTCATCGAAATGGTGCGCGAAAACGCTCTTGTGCCGGTTATCGAAACCGGCGCCGGGGTGTGCCACACCTACTTCCACACCTCGGGCGACATAGCCACCGGTCGCGACATCATATTCAATGCCAAGACACGCCGGCCGGGCGTATGCAACGCCCTCGACTGTCTCGTAGTGGACCGCAGCCGTCTATCCGATCTGCCGGCCATATGCTACCACCTGGCCGACAAAAATGTGGAAATATACGCCGACGACGAGGCCTATGCGGCCCTCGAAGGCGCATACCCATTCCTGAAACATGCCCAAGAAAGCGATTTCGGCCGCGAATGGCTCGACTACAAACTGTCGGTCCGGACCGTCAGCGGTCTCGACGAAGCCATAGCCTTCATAAGCGAACACACTTCGCACCACAGCGAATGTATAATTGCCGAAAACGTTGAAGCGTCCCGCACTTTCCTGCAGCGAATCGACGCCGCTTGCGTCTACGCCAACGTATCCACGGCATTTACCGACGGTGCCCAGTTCGGATTCGGCGCCGAAATAGGCATATCCACTCAAAAACTGCACGCACGCGGGCCTATGGCGCTCCGCGAAATCTGCACTTATAAATATCTGATAACAGGCGCCGGCCAAACACGACAGTCATGAAACAGATACACATCGCACTATTGCTGTCCTCACTCTTTTTCGCCGGAGGAGCCGACGCAGCCGAACCCGCAGGATACTACAGCAACTGCGAGAACCGGGGCGGCGAAAGTCTCCTCGACGCTCTCCACGAAACAATTTCAGCCCACACTACAGTAAGCTATGGAGGTCTGTGGGAGCTGTACAAAAGCTCCGATGTCGACGACAACGGCAAAATATGGGATATGTACTCCACAAAACGCTGGAATCCCGGCAGCGAACAGTGCGGAAACTACTCGAAAATCGGCGACTGCTACAACCGCGAGCATTCCTTTCCGAAAAGCTGGTTCGACGACGCTTCACCCATGGTGAGCGACGCCTTCCACATCTATCCGACCGACGGAAAAGTGAACAGCCAGCGCTCCAATTACCCCTACGGCGAATGTGCCAACGGCACCTCGGTGGCCGCAAGTGGTTCGGTAAAGCCTCTCGGAAAGCTCGGCAAGTCCACCTTTCCGGGTTATTCCGGTACGGTTTTCGAGCCCGACGACCAGTACAAAGGCGATTTCGCACGAAGCTATTTCTACATGGCGGCATGCTACAAAAGCCGCATCGCACAGTGGAACTCCGAAATGCTCGCAGGTAACGATTTCCCGTGCTTCTCCTCATGGGCTGTCGGGCTGCTGCTGAAGTGGCACCGGATGGACCCGGTGAGCGACAAGGAAATTAAACGTAATGAAGCGGTCTACGCCCGTCAGGAAAACCGTAATCCCTTCATCGACCACCCCGAAATGGTGGAATACATCTGGGGCAACAAAAGTTCGGAACGATGGTCATCGGCAGCCGGAACCGAAACCGAAATCAACAGTCCGCTCGACGGTTCTGTCATCGACATGGGCCAGATGATTGCCGGACACACCGCTTCGAAAGTCATACCGCTGCGTACCACAGGCGCCAAAGGCCCCGTGACTGTCAGCTCCGACGAACCCGAAATTTTCGTCGTGTCGCCGGCATCGGTAAGCGCCGACGAAGCCAACAAAGGCTCTTCATTCACAGTTTCATTCACCCCGGCAGCCGCCGGCACAAACTACGGCATCATCACTGTGCGCACGGGCAGCACCGTATCTGTCGTCGATTTCAAGGGCACATGCGTCGACCGCCTGCCCGTGAACGGCGCACGTGAAATCACCGACAACTCCTTTACCGCCACATGGGCATACATCGGCGACGACAACGACGGAAACTATACCCTCGATGTCCGGCACGCCGACGCCTCTGTCGCCGGATATCCGCGGGCTGTGCCCGCACACGCCGGCGAATACACCGTCACCGGCCTCGAGCCGGCCACAGTCTACACCTACACCGTCAGCTCGGAATCGCTATCCTCCGGAACTGTGAGTGTCACCACCGGCGAGCCCGTACCGGCGATCGAATTTCTCTACGACGGTCTGCTGATCTTCGCCACCGAGCCGGGAACACCCTCGGAGGCCGAGGAGATTCTCATCGACACCGACAATATCGACGGCGACTTCACCGTATCGGTCGACCGTCCCTTCGAACTGTCGCTCGACAAAACGAACTGGACGACAACCATCACCGTCACTCCCGACGACAGCCGCCTCTATCTGCGCTTCAACAGCGACGAAGCCGGCTCTTTCCGGACATCGCTCACCGCCCTCTACCGCGGAATGAGATTCGACAACGCCGTTGTCACAGCAACAGCCGCCGTCGAGGCCGACTTCCTCGAGACCTTCGAGCCGGCAGGACGACCACCCTATTCCACATGGACCTACGACGGCTCGGCTTGCGTCTGGAACATAGCCAACGCCGGCTTCGGAACGTATGCCGATCCACGCGACGCAGCCTACGGAGGCGAACAGGCTCTCCGCGTCAACAACAAAGGCACTGGCGGACTTATCGAAATGGCTCAGGACCGGCTCAAGGGCATCGGCACTGTTTCGTTCTTCGCCCACCGATGGGGCGACGACACTATGTCGTATATCGATGTCGAATACAGCACCGACGGAGGTGAATCATGGGCTTTGGCCGGTTCCGTGGTCATCGACGAATTCACCTACACTCAGTACAGCGTCGCTGTTAACGTCGCCGGCACAGCGAGGATGCGCCTGCACCAGACCGACGGCAAACGCTTCATCATCGACAATATCGCCATCACGCCCTATACAACCGGACTCTCCGACCCGACGGCACCGTTCCACCGCTGGGACGCCTTCTGCCGCGACGGAAAACTCACCGTCGAAGTCAGGGATGCCGGAGGTCTCGACGTGACTGTCTATGCCATCGACGGAACGACGGTCTTCTCGGGGCGTCTGCCGCAGGGACTCAGCACCATCGGCACCGCTCCCGGTTTCTTCATCGTAGCGGCCGGAGGCGATGCCCGCACCCTCCCCGTACACTGATTCCCGCATGCTTAAACAACCGACTATTCACTCACATACAACATAAATGGACTCAGACCCCTTACCGACTCTAAATCTTCTTCTCGACATCAGCGTGGCGACGCCTGTCTTCGGCGCGCCGCAGATCACAGCCCTTGTGGTGGCCGTGCTGTGTCTCTTCATTTCGGGCTTCATCAGCGGAAGCGAAATTTCGTATTTCTCGCTCTCCGAGCAGCAGTGCGACGAGCTCGACCAGACTCCGAAAGGCGACGGCGTGCGCCGGCTGCTCCGGAATCCGCAGCGGCTTCTCGCCACTATCCTCATAGCCAACAATCTGGTGAATGTCACCATCGTAGTGCTCTGTAATTTCGCACTCGGCCCAGTGTTCGAAGGCATGAACGAGGTACTCAGTTTCGTGCTGCAGACGGTGATTCTCACCTTCCTTATCCTCCTCTTCGGCGAGATTCTGCCAAAACTCTACGCCAACAATTACCCTGTGAAATGGGCTCGTTTCGCCCTCCCGGGCCTTTCGTTCATCTACAATATCCTCGGCGCGCCCGCACGGTTGCTCATGAAATCGGGCACACTGGTGAACCGCGTTGTCACCAAGCAGGCAAACGACATCAGCACCGACGAGCTTTCGCGGGCTCTCGAAATCACCGAAGGCGCCTCGGGCGACGACAAGGAGATGCTCGAAGGCATCCTCAAATTCGGCGATACAACCGCTGCCGAAATCATGACTCCGCGGGTCGACATAACCGACCTCGACATGAGCCTCTCGTTCGACAGTGTAATGAAAATAGTGCTCGAAAGCGGGTTCTCGCGTCTGCCGGCCTACCAGGACAGTCAGGACAACATAAAAGGCATTCTCTACTCCCGCGACCTGCTGCCCTACATCGGCAAGCCTGCCCCCGAGGGCTTCCGCTGGCAGGACCTCCTGCGCAAGGCCTACTTCGTGCCCGAATCGCGAATGATCGACGATCTTCTCGAAGACTTCCGCAAGCTCAAGCTGCACATGGCGGTGGTTGTCGACGAATTCGGAGGCACCCAGGGCATAGTGACTCTCGAGGACGTGCTCGAAGAAATCGTCGGCGACATCGACGACGAATACGACGAACCCGAGCACACCTTCAAGCGTCTGCGCGACAACACTTTCGTCTTCGAAGGGCGCACGCCGCTCACCGATTTCTTCCGCATCACCGAGCTCGACGAGGAGGACTACGACGATGTCACCGCCGATGCCGAGACCCTCGCCGGCATGCTGCTCAACATCAAAGGCGACTTCCCGAAAGAAAAAGAGCCGCTGGTCTACAAGCGCTGCCGGTTCCTGGTGCTCGACATCGAGGAGCACCGCATAGCCGAAGTGCGTGTCATGGTCATGCCCGAGGATTCCGAGCAATGAAAAGCCTCGTCACAGCTGCCGCGGCGGCCGCAATGGTCATGGCGGCATGTTCGCAGTCGCAGCCGCCCGTACCGCGCCGCACGGCCTACCCGCGCATCGAGCCTTACTCCGACTCGGTAGTCACCGCTGCCGTCGGCCCCGTCGGTTTCAGCATCAGGGCCGAGGCCGACACCGCAGTTCAGCGTCCGGGCTGGCTCGACATATCCTATCCTCGCTACAACGCCACCACCATGCTCACGGTGCGCCGCTTCGGCTCCCGCGCCGAACTCGACGCCGCCCTCGCCAACCGCATGCAGCGCATAAGTCTGAATCTGGGCGACCGGACGGCGGCGTCGGAGGAATTCACCAACGGCGCCGGTTTCATCTGCCGGCTCATAGTGAGCCTCGACGGCGGTCCGACACCGGTGCAGATGATAGCATGCGACACTGCCGCTCACATTCTCATCAGCGGAGCCTCGGTAATCGACGGACCGGCAGAGCCGGCCGACTCGGTGGCACCGGCTGTCGACGCTCTCGCCGCCGACGCACGCATAATCCTGAAAACCGCTCACACGCTATGACTCCCGACCTGTCATTCGACGGCATCGACGTCTACACCGCCGCCATTGCCGACGGTCCGGCCACACGCCGCGAGCGCGAACAGGCCGCCGTACTCGCAATAGTCCGCACCGTATTCGGCCCGCAGGCCAAGCTGTGTCACCGCGAAAACGGCGCACCCTACATCGCCGGCGCCGACGCCACTGTCTCCGTGAGCCATTCGCGCCGCACAGCGGTACTTGCCGTCGACCCCTCCGGCCGCAGCATAGGGGTGGATATAGAAGACGCGCGAAGCCAGCTCATGAGAGTGGCTCCGCGTGTGTTCTCAGACAGCGAAATGTCGTTCTACGGCAGCAGCCTCGGCGGTCTCGCCGTGGCATGGACGCTCAAGGAGGCGGCCTACAAATGCGCCGGAAAGCCCGGAACCGATTTCCGTGCCGACATAGTCCTCGACCCTCACAGCCGACGGTTCACAGCCTGCGGCCGGACTCTCGAAATAGCATCCAGCGGTCCGTTTGCCGACCAGTATCTAACGCTCGTCTACGAAAAATAAACATCGGCGACAGCCCCGACGGCCTTGTCGTCGACTGTTATGCGTCCGTGCGAATCGTAGCGCACAAGCGAGCGCACGGCATAGAAATCGGGGTCGCGCCCGGCCTGCAGATCGGTCGAGCTTTCCGAGGCATCACCCTCGACGCCGGCAGCCGACTCGACAGCTTCGTCGGAATCGGCTATGGATTCGAGAAAGTCGCTGCCGTTGACAAGGTCGATGCGCAGTGTCGCGGGCACGACACTTATCTGAGGATCGCTGTCGTAGGCGTCGGCATTATTGAGCCAGTATTCTATTCCGGCCTTGACATAGGCCACAAATTCATCGCGTTTCATAGAAAAATTTCTTTTTCCATTATAACCGTCCGCCACCGCAAAAAGTTCCGTCCGCCTCAGACCGCTGATACATCAGTTTAAAAAGTAGAGACAGCGCAAAAAGCTACTTTATAGTCTTTTCTATCTACTGTGCAAAAGACGGGGACATATCGAAACAACGTATGGTCCAAAAGTCGAACCGATATCAGAGATTCCTATTGTAATTTCATTTATAGACTCCGTATCGCAAGGCTGGATTTCTATGTACAGAGAACTGCCGTCGACCCTTGCCTCACACCATTCATTCTTAAAAGAAACAGCATTATTAGTATTGTTATACTTGTAAAAATCGACAGGATAAGTTTCTGTATCAGGACAAATTGTCAGGTAATTACGCATACCATTAAGACAGACAGAACCACCTTTCGGCCCAAAATCGACCACCGTTTTCCTAAAAGCTTGGCTATACAAGACATTCACATCCCCGTTTATCGCCTCTATTTTCCAAGGCAATCCTGGCACCGGTGAAGGACCATCTTTCTCCTCACAGGAGCACAGTATTATCGACACAACAATCGAAAATAACCAAAATATTTTGTTCTTCATAGTTATTTTAAATAATATCACGGACGACGGTAAATATAGAGATCGCCATATCCCACAAATAAACTTTTATCATGAACTTTGATGTGCAATTCCTGTTCCGTTGCCGTAGTATAGGGCCGGAAGTTGACGCTCACCAGACTGCCATCTATTTTCACATCGCACCATTCATGTTTATAGGATATTATATGATTAGATGAGTCATACTCATAAGCATCAGAGTCAAGAACCGTAGCCAAAGGAAGAAAGTGAGGCCCATTTGTCGATGAAGTCTTCAGACATACGGTGCCACCATTCGGACCGCAGTATATATTTGCCTTTTCTTTTTTTACAGATACTTCTGCAGCACCACTTGTCGACTCTATTTCCCACGACATCGGCTTTGAACCACCATAAACATCCTCCTCCTTGCAAGAAGCAAGAATCATCACCGCAAGTACTGCGATTACAGCATATATTTTGTTCTTCATGGCGATGAACGCCGACAGTGCGATTTTTGGTCTGGTTGTTTTCATGGTCAGATAATTTAAGGATTTAAGATGAGAGTGGGGGAACGATACGAATTGCGGCACAGCTGTCCGCCATGCCGCAAATATAATCACAAGATCCTTAAATTGCAAATATTTTGAAAATTTTCTTAAAAATTTCTAAAGAGCGAAGCAAGGGTGAAATAAGGTAAAACAAGGTGAAAGGTGAATATCATAGTTCACCTTCCACCCTTCACCTTTCACTAAAAAAATCAGTCAACGGTCTCGAGGGCGCCGGTGACGGAATCCATGATATAGCCGGCCACACGGACATCGGCAGCCATCAGAGGGTGGTTGCGGATAAGGTCGACGGTTTCGCGGACGGCATCGTGCGTGTCCTCAAAGCCGTGGAGCCAGCTGTCGAGGTCGATGCCGCAGTGGCGCATGAGGCTGATGTGCTCGGGGCTGACGCCGCGTTCGCGCATGAGGTGGAGCATCTCAGCGGCATTCATGCCCTGCACACCGCAGCCGGTGTGCCCGATAACCATAATTTCGTTCACTCCGAGCTCGTAGACGGCCACTAAGAGCGAACGCATGGTCGAGTCGAAAGGGTTGGTGATTGTGCCGCCGGCGTTTTTGATGATTTTCACATCGCCGTTCCGCAGCCCGAGGGCCGCAGGCAGCAGCTCGACAAGACGGGTGTCCATGCAGGTGACAATGGCTATTTTCTTGTCGGGATATTTCGATGTCACATAGCGTTCGTAGCCTCCGGAGGCAACAAACTCGCGGTTGTGCCGCAGCAGTTCTTCTATCATAACGGATTGAGTTTTATTATAGCGGGGGCCGGTGTGGCCCACGATTGGTCGGTGAGCGGTGCCTCGCGGCCGTCGGCATAGTTGTGGAGCGGACGGTCGAAATGCAGAGTGGTGCCGTCGAAGGTGCCGGTGGCGGCGATTCGGAAAGTGAATGGAAAGACCCCCGCGTTGACGA
>CABQCA010000054.1 GCA_902462525.1 uncultured Porphyromonadaceae bacterium
GAGCTTCACGTTGGGGTCGTTGGGCTTGAGGTCGAGGTCGCCCACACACGAGGTGGTGCCCATAGCAGCCGCCATTGCCAAAGCTCCGGCAAATATATGTTTGATGTATTTCATATTGAAATCGTATTGAAGCTGTTATGAATTAGAAATTGGCCACCAGACCGAGGGTGAAGGTGACAGGGCGCGGATATGCGCTGTTGTCGATACCCTGCTGATATGTGAGTTCGGGGTCGAGACCTTTGTACTTGGTGATGACGAAGGGATTCTGCACGGCACCGAAGAGACGCAGTTTCAGACGGTTCTGGAGAAGATTGTTGAAGGTGTAGCCTACCGAGATGTTGTCGCAGCGCACGAACGAGGCGTTCTGTACCCAGTAGGACGACAGAACATGATCGGTGGTGCGGTTCTGGTTGAACAGATAGGTGTTGTCGAGCAGGTTGCTGAGAGTTTCACGTGCGGTGGCCTCGGAAGCGAACGAGCCGCTCATCTGGTTGGCGTTGTAAGCCCAGTTGCCGAAGGCTGCGCGGAGTGTGAAGCCGAAGTCCCAGTTCTTGTAGTTGAAGGTGTTCTGCCATGTGGCGGTCCAGTTGGGGTGAACGTGGTGGTAGAGAATGCGGTCGTCGTTGTTGATTACGCCGTCGCCGTTCTGGTCCACGTACACGCCTTCGAGAGGATTGCCGTCGGCGTCGTAAACCTGTTCGTAAACCCAGAAAGAGTAAGCCGATTCGCCTACTACGTGCTTCTGCACGTCGCTGCCGTTGACCTTGCCGGTGGTTGTGTCGGCACCATCGGCAAGACGGGTGATTTTGTTCTTGTTGTAGGCCAGATTGAGGTTCGAGTTCCAGGTGAATTCCTTGGTGACGACGGGACGGGTGTTGACGTTGAATTCAAAACCGGTGTTCTTGAGGTCGCCGAGGTTTATGTTGCCCATGTTGGAGAGGTTCGAGCCTGCGGGATAGTTTGCGTTGACGAGAAGGTCTTTTGTCTTGCGCTGGTAGAGTTCGATGCTACCGTTGATACGGTTGTTCAGGAATCCGAAGTCGATACCTACGTTCCATGTGGTGGTTTCCTCCCACTTGAGGTCGGCGTTATACTTTTCGGGGTAAACGATGTTGGGATACTTTCCGTCGATGATGTAGGAGTTGCCCTCGCCGGTGGTCTGGTTGTAGACGGGGAGATAGGGGTAGTAGGAGCCGGGGAGGTCCTGCTGGCCGGTGACACCGTAGTCGACGCGGAGCTTGAGTTCGTTCATCACGGGACGCACGCTTTCCATGAAGCTTTCGTCGATGAGGCGCCAGCCGAGAGCGACAGCGGGGAATGTGCCCCAGCGGTGGTCCTTGCCGAAGCGCGAGGTGCCGTCGCGGCGTACGGTGGCGGTGATGAGGTAGCGGTCCATGAAGGTGTAGTTGACACGGCCGAAGAACGATACCAGCTGGTAGCGGTTCTTATAATAGTAAGTGGGGTTGTACTGGTAGCCGGCGAAGTCCTTGATGGCTACGGGCTGGCCGCCGTTGAGGTTGGGGTCGGTGAATGTGATGTCGGAGTCGGCCACGCGGGGGTCGACCTGAGTGAAGTCATGGCCGTTGTTGTTGAAGCGCTGCCAGGAGTAACCGGCGGTCACGTCGAGGTCGCTCTTTATGTCCTCGAAAGTCTTGGCATAGTTCATGTAGTATTCGAGCATGAGGGTGTAGCGCTCCTCGTTTTCCTTTTTGCGTGTGCCGTAGCCCTGCTGTACGTTCACAACGTCGCCGTTTGTGCCGCGCACCTGGAACTTGGCATCCCATGCGGCGGGCGAGAAGGGCTGTTCGGAGTTGTCGACTTCGCCGTGGCTGTAGTCGTAGCCGAGGTTGAGGTTGGCACGGAGTTCGCGCAGGAAAGGCATCTTCAGGTCGAGCTGGAGGTTGCCTACGCTCTGATATACTTTCGAGCGGCTGTAGTGGTCCTTCCAGAGCGACACAGGGTTTTTGGCAAAGATGTTGCTTATGTTGGCACCCTGGCTGTCGGGGCCTGCGAGAGCACCGCCTGTGAGATAGGTGGTGTAGTTGTTGAACACGTTGTTCATGTGCACAGGCAGGGTGGGGTTGAAGCTGATTGCGCTTCCGAGAGCACCGCCGCCGTAGTTGTTGACGATGTAGGCGCCCTTGACGTTGGCATTGACGCTCAGAAGGTCGTCGAAGAACTTGGGCGTGAGGTTTATGTTGGCGCCCAGGCGCTGGTTGTCGGTGCCGCGGAGCACACCGTCGGTGCCGGTGTAGTTGACACCCACACGGTAGGGAAGACGGCCTGCGGTGCCGCCCACGCTGAGGCTGTAGTCGTGGCTGAATGTGGTGCGGAGCACTTCTTTCTGCCAGTCGGTGCTTACGTTGCCGAGTTTGCCGAGCAGGTTGGCGTCGCCGTTGGCCCGGCTTTTGATGAATTCACGGAAACGGTCGCCGCTCATCATGTCGAGATATTTGCGGGGAGTGGCCACATAGAAGTTTGCGGCGAAGTTCACCTGAGGCTTGCCGCTCTTGCCGCTCTTGGTGGTGATGATGATCACACCGTTGCTGGCGCGGCTACCGTAGATTGCGGTTGCGGAGGCCGATTTGAGGATTGTCATGCTCTCGATGTTCTCGGGGCTGACGAAGGCCATGGGGTTCGAGGAGCCTTTCACTGTGTTGCCGTCCATGGGCACACCGTCGATTACCATAAGGGGGTTGTTGGAGGCAGCGAGCGAGGCGCCGCCGCGGATTTGGATGTTCGCACCGCCGGAGGGGTCGCCGCCGGATGTCGAAACGACTACACCGGGGCTTGCGCCCACCAGAAGGTCCTGGGCTGTAGTGGCCAGGCCGGCTTCAATTTCGGAGGGCTTTACCACGCCTACCGAGCCGGTGGCGTCGGTTTTCTTCACCACGCCATAGCCTACTACCACGAGTTCGCTCATGGCCACGGTATTGGTTTTAAGGTTAACGTTGATTTCGGTGCGTCCGTCGACAGCCACTTCCTGAGGATCGCAGCCGACATAGGAGAACACCAGAGTAGCGTTCGGGGCAACTGAAATTTTGTAGTTGCCGTCGAAATCGGTTGCAACGCCCTGTCCGGGAGTGCCTTTCACCTGTACGCTTGCGCCGATGGCGGGCTCGCCTTCGGGCTCATACACGGTGCCGGTCACCGTGATGTTCTGCGCCAGAGCCGGTAGTACTGCTGTAAGCATCAATGCCAGCACAGCAAATGCTTTCCGGGTCATTTGAAAACAAATGTTCTTCATGCAAAGGGTTTTTAGTAAGTAAGTATTTATTTAATTTATGTTTCGTTATTGCTTCGCGGTATCAGATAATAGAATGACGGCCGGCGTAAAAATGCCGTCGTTTCCTCATAGTTTATCAGGGTCGCTTTTTCAATATTGATATAATCACAAACGGGCATCGGTGAAAGCCCGATGCAAAGAAAGTTAATTTTTCCTTAACTTGTTCTATTATGCGGAAGAAAAAGTCCGAAAACGGTCAACTTTAACATATTTAACTAAATTTTATGAAATCTAAGTCGGCCCGGCATGGTACGGAGCGAGAGTTAAAGCGTCTATATATTAGTGGCAGTTCGCTACAAATAACTTATATTTGCATGCATAAACCTTAGACATCACCATTAGCTATGAAACAGTACGGAATTTTATTCCTGGCGTGCGCGGCAGCTTTTATGGCAGTCCCGTCGCAAGCCAAAAACCTGAAATGGGTCGACGGCGCCGACCTGACTCTCATCAACAAAACCATCGAAACTCCGCGGCGCTATGCCCGTGTCGACACCACCCGCTACGACGGTTTCACCGACTATCAGCGGCGCGAGCTGGTGCAGCACAGCGCCGGCCTTGCTCTCGCATTCCGCACCGACAGCCGTACAATCAATGTGCGCCCGGTTTTCGAACTGCATAAACCGACTGTCAACCAGACAGCCATCAACACCGAAGGCTTCGACCTCTACATAAAAAAGGATGGACAATGGCTGTGGGCCGGCAACGATGTGGCCTCGCGGCGCACCGGCATAGGCAAACTTGTGGCCGACATGGATTCAGGCGAGAAAGAGTGCATAATCTATCTTCCCAATTTCAGTATTGTCGACACAGTGTATGTAGGTGTCGACTCGGCGTCACACATCGAGGCGATGCCGAATCCGTTCCGCCGTAAGGTGGTGTTTCATGGGTCGAGTTTCACGCATGGAACGTGCGCTCCGCGGCCGGGCATGTCGTATCCCTCGCAGTTTGAGCGCGCTACCGGCATTCAGGTATGCAACATGGGCATGAGCGGCAATGCCAAGCTGCAGCAGAGCTATGCCCGTGTGCTCGCCGACACCGAGGCCGACGCCTTTGTTTTCGATACATTCTCGAATCCGTCGGCAAAGGAAATCGACGAAAATTTCGATGCTTTCGTGGCCACGATTCGTGCCAAGCACCCTACGACGCCCCTTATCTTCATGCAGACCATCTACCGCGAAAACCGCAATTTCAATAAGAGAATCGATGCCTTCGAGGCCGAAAAAATGAAGATGGCCGAAAAGAAGGTCCGCGCCGCCATGGCCAAGGACCCCAATATCTACTGGATAGAACCCACCACGGGCCGCGGACACGAAACAAGTGTCGACGGCGTGCATCCCGGCGGCGACGGCTACACTGCCTGGATGGAATCCATTCGCCGGCCGCTAATGCGGATTCTCGGACTTTAAAATAAAAATTCCGGTTAATCATTTCTCGATTAACCGGAATTTTTTTTGATTATTTCTCAAGCCGCCTGCGAATAAACGAAATTGCGAAGTCGGCGAGTTCGTCGATGGGGATACCGGCCGAGTTGAGGCACAGGTCGTAGCTTGCAGCGTGGCCCCACCGCTTGTCGGTGTAGAAATTATAGAAGTTGGCGCGAAGTTTGTTGATGCGTTCTGCCATGGCGCGTGCGTCGCTCTCGCGTGTCACATCGCCGCGGTCCATTATCCGGCGCACACATTCGTCGGCCGGAGCGTGTACAAAAATATTCACCACATCCGGCAGGTCGCGGAGCACGTAGTCGGCGCTGCGGCCCACAATGACACATGGCTCTGAGGCCGCGAGCTCGTGCATGAGGTCGCACTGTGCATTATAAGTGCTTTCGGAGCTTACCGACGGGTTGCCGATCCACGACATGGGATAGAAGCCGAAGGCAAAGGGGAAGGCGTTGCCGACCACCGAAGGAGCACGCTCGTCGTTTTTCTCAATATATTCGAGGTTATAGCCGGCTTTTTTTGCGGCCTCGACAAGCAGCTGCTTGTCGTAGAAGCCGATACCGAGTTTTTCGGCAATGGCTCGGCCGAGTGCTCGGCCGCCGCTGCCGAAGGTACGGCCTATCGTTATCACATATTTGGCAGGAAGCATTTCAGGAATTGTGCATAAGGTGAATGTACATGCGTCGTTCGGCCTCCGACATGGTGCGTCCGCGGCGTGCCATCACACGTTCGGCGATGTCGAAGAATTTCTTCTCGGGCACGCGGTTCCAGCCGGCGGTCGAGCCTTCCATGAACGACTCTATGAAGTTGCGTGGGAATCCGGCACCGTGCACGTTTACGCCCACTCCCAGCACTGTGGCGGTGTTGAACATGGTGTTGATGCCGGCTTTGGAGTGGTCGCCCATCATCAGGCCGCAGAATTGCAGCGTGGTACGTTCGAAATGGCGTGTCGTGTAATTCCAGATGCGGATTTTGGTGTAGTCGTTCTTGAGGTTCGAGGCCACGGCACCGGCTCCGATGTTGCACCATTCGCCGACAACGGCATTGCCCAGAAAGCCGTCGTGGGCTTTGTTTGAATAGCCCTGGAACACCACATTGTTCACCTCGCCGCCAACCTTGCAGTGAGGGCCGATGGTGGTTTCTGGGTAGACTTTGGTTCCCATGTTCACGGTGGCGTGCGTGCATAGAGCTATGGGCCCGCGAAGCATGGAGCCTTCCATGATTTCGGCGTCATGTCCTACGTAGACGGGCCCTTTGCGGGTGTTGATGACAGCGCCTTCGACGGTAGCACCTTCTTCTATGAATATCAGCGAGGAATCGCCTACCACGGTATTGGTGGCCGAAAGAGGCTGCGATGTGCGTCCGGCGGTGATGCGGGCCATGTCAGCCACTATTTCCTCACCGTTGAGCAGAAAAATGTCGTAGAGCTGCCGCACCATTCTTGATGTGCCGCGGAATACTACGGTTGTTCTGACTTCCTGTCCGCGACGGGCCAGCAGCGTGCTTTCGCCGTCGCGGAGTTCTTCGCCGGGGAGGAGCGCAGCCACGGCTGCGGCAAGAGCGCTGTCGGGAATGACGGCTCCGTTCACAAAGAGCGTGTCGGGCTCGTCGGCGCCGACTGCCGGAAAGAGTTCCGCAAGATAGTCTTCGGCCACGCCCCATGAGTATTCGCCGGGAAGGAAGGCCTGCCATTTGTCGGCTATGGTGTCGATGCCCACACGGAGCGCGCCCACGGGCCGAGTGAGTGTCAGCGGCCGCAGATCGCCCCATATTTCAGGATCGTCGTATAATATTATTTTCATATTTTTCGAATGAGTTTAAAAAGTCGAAAAAGTTAAGATATTAGTCTGTGCTTCGGTGTCCGCATAAACTATTATCTTAACTTTTTTAAACTTTCTGCACTTATTTTAACTATCCATTACTTCTTGACAGCGACCAGTTCCTGGGTTTCGTGTACGTTGCCTTTCTTGTCGGCCTTTACTTCCTTCACAAGGCCGATTTCGGGAGCGTACCATGCTGTCACATAGTCCTTGGAACTGCCCTCGGGCGAGTTTTCACGGCTCTCGTAGGTCACCTTGATGCAGTTGGTGAATGTTCCGGCTTCGACAGTGACATCCTCGAAACCGGCAATCTGGCCTTTCGACATAAACATAGTGGCTGCCTGCATGCCCATGTCGAGGCGCAGACGAGAATTGGGAATAGCTTCGCCTGCCGCGCCCTTGGGATTGAGCACGAGTTCAAGCTGGCCTTTGGCGCTGAAAGCCTTCGTGGCGTCTTCGAACTGTGTGGGGTTGAACTGTCCGGCCTGTTCCATGGCTGTTCTGATAGTGTTGAGAATGAATGTCTTGAAGTCATCGCCGGTCATCATCACAACGGTTGTGGGTGCGTCGGGCGTCGTGTATTTGTAGTATGATGTCATTGACATTTCGGCGGCGAAGGGGTCGTCGCTGTGAATGCACGATTTAATGGTGACGGTGGTGGTGCCGTCAACGGCTTCGACAGATTTTACGCTGTCGGTGGTGAGAATGGGTTTGTCGATTTTTTCGGTTGTGCTCTTGTAGTCGAGGGCCATACCGGCTTTCGTGGGTGCGTACTGTGCTGAAACAGCGCCGGCTGCCATGATGGCTGCGGCGGCGATAATGGTTTTTATTTTCATTTTTTTGATTTTTGGGCAGATGATATATCGTGGATTGCCAAGCGTGCTGCGTGCAGCACTTTTTCGCGGAAATAGGGACGTCCGATGTTGTCGTCGTTCATGCGTTCGAGGTCGGCGCAGGCCTGTCCGGCCGCTTCCATGCCGTCGGCAAGAGCGGTGAAGTCGGCGGTTAGGCGGATCACGCCGTTGTTGAGGGCATCGGGGTAGTGAATGTAGCGCTCCATGCCCACTATCATGCGTATGGTGTCGAGCATTAGACGATAGACGTATTCATCGCCTGGGCCGTAGGCGGCAAAGTCGCGGATAGTGTTTCTTATAGCGCTGATGCGGGCCTTGGAGTAGCCGCGCCTGGTGCGGTTGAGTTCTTTGGCTATGATGTCGGTTTTCTTTTCGAGAAGGGTATCGGCGTCGGGATTAAGAAAGAATTCGAAGTATTCTTTGGCCTCTTTCGACGAGGAATAGGCATTAAGAATGACCTCGACCAACTGATCGTGGTCGAGGCTCATGAGTTCTTTCTTAAGGGAGGCTTTCGACATCAGTTCTTATCGGGCTTGAGCCATTTGTCGAACCAGCGGAAAAAGAGCCGCTGCCAGAGAACGGCGTTCTGAGGCTTTAGAATCCAGTGGTTTTCGTCGGGATAGATGACCATTTCGGCCGGAATGCCGCGGAGTTTGGCGGCGTTGAAAGCCGCCATGCCCTGCGAGGCAAGGATACGGTAGTCGTATTCGCCGTGCGAAATCATGATGGGGGTGTCCCAGCGGTCGACGAAACGGTGGGGCGAGTTGGCGAAGGTACGCTGAGCGGCAGCGTTGTCTTTTTCCCAGAAAGCGCCGCCCATATCCCAGTTGGCGAACCACATTTCTTCTGTTTCGAGGTACTGTGCCTCCATGTTGAAGATGCCGGCGTGGGCGAGCAGAGCGGCGAAGCGGCCTTCGTGATTGCCGGCGAGGTAGTAGACCGAGAAACCGCCGTAGCTTGCGCCGGTGGCGCCGATACGGGCCGGGTCGATGTAGCTTTCACGCTTGAGATCGTCGACGGCGGCAAGATAGTCCTTCATGTTCTGGCCCGGATAGTCCTTCGAAATCTGAGCGTTCCACTCCGAGCCGAAGCCGGGAAGACCGCGGCGGTTGGGGGCTATCACCACATAGCCTTCCGAAGCCATCAGGGCGAGGTTCCAGCGGTAGCTCCAGAACTGGCTCACAGGCTGCTGCGGGCCGCCCTGACAGTAGAGCAGGGCGGGATATTTTTTATTTCTGTCGAACTTGGGAGGATACACCACCCAGGTGGTCATCTGCTTGCCGTCGGTGGTGGGCACCATGCGTTTTTCGACGTAGGGCATGTCGCACGAGGCCAGAAGTGCTCCGTTGATGTCGGTGAGGTTCCACAGCGCCGACCGGCGGCCACGGGGCTTGCGGGCGATGGTCATCACCTCATTGGGTGCGAGCATGGAGTGCATCATGGTCACCACGTGGTCTTTGGTCACCTGCAGAGATGTGAAGTCGGCCTGTACGTCGACGAGCTGCACAGGTGCGGCACCACGCTTCATGGCAACTTCGAATACGGGAATAACGCCGTCCTTGGGAGCTATGAACATTATCGATTTGCTGTCGGGAGCCCATGCGAATTCATCGATGCTGTAGTCCCAGCCTCCGGGGAGCTCGTACTTATCGCCGGTTGCGAGGTCGAGGACGAAGAGTCGGTTGCGGTCGCTCTCATAGCCGTCGTGCTCCATGCTGAGCCATGCCATGTACTTGCCGTCGGGTGAGAAAGCGGGCATAGTGTCGTAGCCGTTCATGCCTTCGGTAAGATTGCGGGTCTCTCCGTTGGCAAGGTCGTAGGCGTAGAGGTCGGAGTTCGTGGACACGGCGTATTCGAGGCCGGTCTTTTTGCGCGATACATAGACGAGGGTCTTGCTGTCGGGGCTCCACGCGAAGGATTCGACACCGCCGAAGGGCTTCATGGGAGCTTCAAACGGCTCGTCGGCCATGATGTCGGCGAGACCGGACACTTTCGTGCCGTCGAATTTACCGACGAAGGGATGAGGTATTTCGGTGACCCATTCGTCCCAGTGCTTGTACATGAGGTCGTCGACGATGCGGCCCGTCGCTTTGGGCAGATCGGGATAGAGGTCGGCGGCGTTGCGGGCATACTTGACGTTGCCGATGATGACGATATTCTTTTCGTCGGGTGAAAGGAGGAAACCGGCAATGCCGCCTTCGTGCTCGGTAGCCTGCAGACGGTCGGTGCCGTCGGCGTTCATGATCCACATCTGTGGTTTCCCGTCGGCGTCAGGGTACATGAAAGCAATTTTTGAGCCTCCGGCAATCCACACGGCACCGTTTTCGCTTTTGGGAGTGTCGGTGATTTTGACAGGAGCTTTTTCGCTGCCGATTTCGATGGTGTAGAGATCGTTGTTGGAATTGTTTTCGGCAAGATTCTCGTAGGATACGCCGAAGAGCACCGTTTTGCCGTCGGGGGCTACGCATGGAGCGCTGACGCGGCCCAGCTGTTCGAGCACGTCGATGTCGAAGCGATTGGCCTGGGCGGCGCCTGCCGCAAGAAGCAAGGCGGTTGCTGTCATTGCTAATTTGTGCATATTTTTGTTGTTTGGTTATTCTGATGCAAATATACGTAAAAATACGCTATTCTTCTATCAGCGAAAGCAGATAAGTCCGTAGCTCTGGCCAGCGGTAGTACTTGCCGTCCACGGCAGGCAGAGGAATGCGGGCATCTTTTTCGTTAAGGAATATGCGCACGAGAATATCATCGGCGCCGGTTTTACGGTCCTTGGGACGGAAGAACATCATCTGCAGGTTGGCGGCCATAGGCACCACGCGGTAGTTGGCGAATTTATCGGCGAGGCGTGCCGGGTCGGTTTCGTCGGTGTAGGTGCCTTCGATTCTCATGAGTGCTGTCAACGGCATCACGTTGATGTCGTGGCCGAAACGGAGCGAGGCGCCGTGGCGGCCGGCGGCGATTATGCTGTCGGCTTTAGCGACGATGTCTTTCACAATGGGCCCGGCGTTGGCCGTGAAAGCGCCCTTGGCAGGGGCGTAGTCGGAGTAGCGGGCGTAGAATTTGAAGTTATATAGCTGCCAGATGCCGTAGGTCTCTTCAGGAGTGAGCCAGCGGCCCAGATCTACGCCGCAGTCGACGCTCTGCATGTCCTGTGCGAGGTAGTAGAGGTCTTCGGCGAATGAAAGGGCGTCGACGCTGTCGGCGGCATACTTTTCGTCGGAAAAAATCATTGCCATCAGCCGGGGGCTGAAAGCCTTTTCTTTCCGGAATTTTTTCCAGGGCTTGCGGTAGGGGCCGCGGGAAGTTCGCAGCTCGGTTGATTCGGGCGAGCTGTAGTTCATGTACTCCATGTTTCTCGCCGATGATTCCGTAGTGATTTCGAGCGAAGGATTCAGTTCCTTCAGAGCCTCGATGAAAGCGAACATGGAGTGAGCGCAGCGCATCACTATGGTGGAGACGGCCGTAATGTAGGCGCTGTCGGCGATGATGCCGGGGTAGGCCGTGGCCATTCGTCGCGCTATGCCCCGGTGCTGGCGCTTGCCCAGGGGCGACAGTTCGCCGGCGCGTCCGCGGGCTTCGGCGTAGACGGTGTCGAGCTGAGCCCGGAGCAGCCGGCCTTCGGGGGTGAGGGCTTTGTTTGCAGCGGCGCGGTCGAGAAGTCTCATGATTCTGGTGTAGCCTTCCTCGGTGGAAAGGAAGCGTGAGCCGTGGCGGCCGTAGTGACTGAGATAGAAAGCTTCGTAGCCCTCGGGCGATGTGCCGTAGTCGGGGCTGATTTCATCTTCGGGATATGCGAAATAGTGTCCGCCGGCGCGTGCCGGTTTTTCGGCGATGTCTTCTCTGGAACTGAAGGCATGAAGCATTGCCGGCCAGAGAAGAACAGCCGTGATAATTGTGATAATGATTCTCAGCATCGGGCTGGAAGGAGGTTAGGAGGTTAAGATGTCAGGAGGTTAGGAGATTAGGCTGACGGGCTGACGGGCTGACGGGCTGACGGGCTGACGAGCTGACAGGCTGACGGGCTGACGGGCTGAGAAGCCCTCGCCCCTCGTACCTTGCTCCTCGCCCCTAAAAAAACTATTTTTTCTTTTTGAAAATTGGTGATACCATTCTGAAGAGTCTTACGGCCAGAAAAGCATATTCGGCGAAACTGAGAGCGCCGGTAAGGCGCGAGAACAGCGACGACGAGCCGCCGAAGAGGGGCGTGCGTTCGCGCATGCCTTCGATCTGGGCGTTGAGCTTGTACTTCTGAATTTCCATGCGCGCCTGCACCAGAGCGCGGCGCATGCGTATTTCGTCGAGAGTCAGACCGGCCCAATCGCTGTCAGGCGTCTGTGGATACGGAGGCAGATTTATCATTTGACGTACTTGGTTTTTCAGGCGCATTGACAAGCAGACGGCTGATGAAACGCGCGATGGGGTTGACAATAAGCGAATTTTTGCAGAAAACAACTATTACGCCGAGCACTACATAGAGCGAAGCCACCACCACGTAGGCCCACATCGGCTCCATGATGCGCGACAATGCTATGCCGGCGGCAATCGACAGAAAAAGGAGTGTCGACAGCGAAAGCACAAGCAGCAGAGCGCATATAGTGAGTTTCGACAACAGCCGTGTCAGTTTTTCGGCCAGACTCAGGCGGGTGTCCTCCATCAGCAGCGACACATAGCGTGATACGGTGTCGCCTATCGAAGAAATGACTGTCGACGAGCGGGGATCGCTTTGTTCCATAATGTGAATGTTTTAGCGGGTGAACCGTCGGCCTGACAGCCCACCCGCAGGGTGAATTTGCGGTCTTATTTTTTGTCTTCTACTTCAGCGGCGATCATCTCGACAAGTTCGTCGATGTCGTCGGCGGCGATGATGCCGCGTTTCTGGAGAATGAGTTTGATGCGGTCGCGGAGTTCGGGACCTGTGGTGGGTGTGAGCAGAGCTGTGGCGACTGCGCCTACTGCGGCACCGAGCAGAAATACTGTCAGTCCTTTCATGGATTCGTTTTTTTTAATTATGCTTCGCAAGTAGTTGCTACTTTTTTACACCTTCAGCAAATTGCAATTTGCGAAAGTCAGATTATTTTACCTCTTTGATTTCTTCAGCTATCTGGTCGGCGAGGGTCTCGAGTTCCTGCTCCTTGATGCCGGGCACGTGGTTGCGGATGAAACCGCGGATGGCTTCACGTGTTTCGCTGCCTTTCTGGGGTGCGAAGAGAAGAGCTGTGGCAGCACCTACGATAGCGCCGCCGAGAGCGGCGAGAATGATGGGAAGTCCTTTCATTGCAGTATTTTATTTAGTTAAGAGTTTGTTGTTCGTTTTGCATTATTAATTGGAACGCCGCCGCGGCCGGTTTTGTTCGGTCGTGGCGGCGCAAATTTTCAATCGTCGAGAGGCACGGCGTAGTAGGCGTTTTTACCCGAAGGATAAATACCTGTTATGAAGAGAACGCCGCTGTTGGTACCGGCGGCGTTGCCGGTGCTCTGTTTCACTATTTCGTTGATTTGCTCGGGCTTGGTCACACGGGTGTTGTTGACCACGAGAATTATGAAGCCTTCGCGGATTCCGGCGCTGCTGAAGCGTCCGTCGGCGTCGATGTCGGTCACCGCCACGCCCCCGCGTATCTCAAGCTTGCGGGCAGTCTCGTCGTCGATGGCTGTGAGTGTGGCGCCGAGGTTGGCTTCATCGCCGGGACGGGTGATTGCGATGTTGCCGCGGTTGTTGCGCAATGTCACGCGTGTGGTTTTCTTTTTGCCTTCGCGGTAGAACACTATCTCGACAGTGTCGCCGGGGCTGAATCCGGCCACAACCTCCTGCAGCTGAGCCGCCGACAGAGTGGACCGTCCGCCCACCGATACTATCACGTCGCCTTCGGCAAGGCCGGCTTCGCGTGCTGCCGAGCGTTCTTCAATGCCGGCCACGAATATGCCGCTGACGGTGCCTTCGATTTTCTTTTCGGCCACAAGTTCGGGCGACAGTTCGGCGAAGCGTATGCCAAGGTAGGCCCGCTGTACG
>CABQCA010000055.1 GCA_902462525.1 uncultured Porphyromonadaceae bacterium
GGTTCTGAACAACTACGACCAGGAAACTACGCGCTTCTACCGCTGGACAGTTCGCTACTCCCAGACCGAAATTTCCGACCTTGTGCGCCGCCGCTCAGGCATCGATTTCGGCACAGTCACATCACTCGAAGCTCTCGAACGAGGCACTTCGGGCCGAATAGTGCGCCTGCGCATAACCGGCACCCTCCGCTCTATGGTGATAGGCAAGGAGCTGGAAATTCGGCGCACACTCTCCGAAAGTCACCTCTACAGCTCAGCTTTCGTAGTGCGGCGTGAAGGCACCGACTTCGTGCTCCACGGCGCAGGATGGGGGCACGGTGTGGGACTATGCCAGATAGGCGCCGCAGTGATGGGCGCACACGGATACGGCTACAGACAGATTCTGGGCCACTACTTCCCAGGAGCCGACATCACTCAAATGTACAAAATTCAATAAACCGATTATTTATAGCTATTTATGTCAACCAACAAGAAGCGTAATCCCTGGGCATGGATTCCGACACTATATTTCGCACAAGGCCTGCCGTATGTCGCCGTGATGACTATTTCGGTGATAATGTACAAGCGACTGGGCATATCGAACACCGACATAGCCCTCTACACCGGCTGGCTCTATCTGCCGTGGGTGATAAAACCGTTCTGGAGTCCATTTGTCGACATCATCCGCACAAAACGCTGGTGGACGCTGACAATGCAATGGATTATAGCTTTCGCGCTGGCCGGAATAGCATTTACCATACCGACACCGTTCTTCTTCCAGCTGACTCTGGCCATCTTCTGGCTGGTGGGTTTCACCTCGGCGACGCACGACATCGCCGCCGACGGCTTCTATATGCTGGCGCTGACAGAACATGAACAGTCGCTATATGTTGGTATACGTTCAACTTTTTACCGTGTGGCCACTGTCGCCGGCCAGGGTCTGCTCGTCATTGTAGCCGGACTTATCGAAACGAATTCAGGCCTCGAGCCGCTGAGAATAAGCGTGGACGCTGACCCCGCTATCGAATGGTCGTCGCCCGACATGACAGCAATAGCCTCGACACCGGCCGACCTCCAGGGCGAACTTCAGTTCATCACTCCGGCTGCAAACGTACCCGTTTCGACGAAAGCTCCTGCCATAGTGGAAGTCGACGGCAACCCAATGACATTCAAGGCATACGCTGCCATGATGCGCGACTCGGTAAAGCATGAGAACGAGCGCAACGGCTTTGTAGCCGCCGAACAGCCCAAGGCCGACAACGGCGCCGCAGCTGCTGTCGCTGACAACGGCGAAAGCACATTCACGGCATGGGTGCGCGAAACTTTCGGCGAAGAACGCGAGCCCTACACCGAAGTACCCAACAACTTCACCGTCGTAGGCCTGCGCCTCAACCGTCAGCCTGCCGAGAACGAGGAGATAGTGCTCAATGTCACCCACCGCAGCGGCGACCAAAGCGTGAAACTCGAACAGGCGGCCCTCTCCACCCGCTTCGTTTTCAACCACGAAAACTGGGATAAGACAGCATGGCTTTTCTATGAAGTAGACCATAAACTCAATGAAGCAGCTTCCGCGACCTTCGAAGGCGCTTCGGGAAACATTCCCATGGCATGGCTGGTGGTATTCGCCGTACTCTCGGCATTCTTCTTTATTGTCGCCATCTACCACGGCTGGGCACTTCCACGCCCGGCTTCCGACGGCCACAACGAGGCGGGCACCACAGCCTCCGGCATCATCAGCGAATTTTTCGAAACATTCAGGACATTCTTCCAAAAGCCTCAGGCATGGATAGCCATAGCCTTCATGCTGCTCTACCGCCTGCCCGAGGCACAGCTCGTGAAACTCATCAATCCCTTCCTGCTCGACCCCATCGACAAAGGGGGGCTGGGCCTAACTACAGGCCAGGTAGGCATAGTCTACGGCACCGTGGGAATCATAGGCCTCACTATAGGCGGCATCATAGGCGGCATCGTGGCAGCCAAAGGCGGACTAAGAAAATGGCTGTGGCCTATGGCATGGTCCATGTCGCTCACCTGCCTGACATTCGTCTACCTCAGCTATGCCACCGAACCGTCGCTGCTCACAATCAACATCTGCGTGTTCATAGAGCAGTTCGGCTACGGTTTCGGCTTCACTGCCTACATGCTTTATCTCATCTACTTCTCAGAAGGACGTCACAAAACCGCCCACTACGCCATCTGCACAGGCTTCATGGCTCTGGGCATGATGCTGCCCGGTATGGCAGCCGGCTGGCTTCAGGAAACTATCGGCTACCGCCATTTCTTCATCTGGACCATGATTTGCTGCGCTGCTACCATAGGCATCTGCTCTTTCCTTAAAATAGACCCCAATTTCGGACGTAAAAAATGAAAAAAAACATAATCCTCACCATCATGGCGGCTGCTGCCCTGAGCATTTCGGCTCAGGTGCAGCCCGGCATCGAGGTGCTTCGCGAAAATAATTTCGATATTCTGCGCGGAAAGCGAGTCGGACTCATAACAAATCCTACCGGCGTAGACAACAATCTCAAACCGACAGTCGACATTCTCTCCGAAGCCCCGGAAGTCGAGCTGGTGGCGCTCTATGCACCCGAGCACGGTGTCCGCGGCGACTTCCACGCCGGCGACAAGGTGGAAAATGCCGTCGATTCGGCCACAGGAATCCCTGTTTACTCCATCTACGGCAAACACCGCAAACCGTCGCCCGAAATGCTCAAGGACATTGACGTGCTCGTCTACGACGTGCAGGACAATGGCTGCCGCTCGTTCACATTCATTTCCTCGATGGGCAACGCCATGGAAGCCTGTGCCGAACTGGGCAAAGAATTTGTGGTTCTCGACCGTCCCAACCCCATAAACGGCAATAAAATCGAGGGCAATCTTACGGAGCCTGACTGCATTTCGTTTGTCAGCCAGTTTGCTATTCCTTATCTCTACGGACTCACCCCCGGAGAACTGGCCCGATATCTCAACGAGGAAGGACTGCTCAAAAACGGTGTGAAAGCCGACCTCAAAGTCGTGCCTATGAAAGGCTATGAACGCTCGATGGACTTTCGTGCCACCGGCATGCCCTGGGTACTCCCGTCGCCCCACATGCCGACGCCTGAAACAGCCGTCTACTATCCTGTATCGGGTATCCTGGGCGAACTCTACTGCATTTCAATCGGTGTAGGCTACACTATGCCCTTCAAGCTCTTCGGCGCCGACTGGATCGATGCCCAGCGGCTTGCCAAGCGCCTTAACAACCGCAATCTTCCGGGTCTCGAATTCCGTCCCATCTATTTCAAACCCTTCTATTCCACAGGTCAGGGCAAGAACTACGAAGGCGTGGAAGTGTATGTGACCGACGTCGACAAAGCTCCGCTGAGCCTCACACAGTTCTACGTAATGGAAGAACTGGCCGAAATGTACCCCGACAAAAAAATATTCGACATCGCCAGCGAAAAACGCTTCAGTATGTTCGACAAAGTATGCGGCAGCAAAGAAATACGCCGTCGCTTCACCAAACGCTACAAAACAGCGGATATCGAAGACTACTGGAACAAGGACAACGAAACTTTCCGTGCCGCCTCGCAGAAATATCACATCTACAAGTAAGCACGGGCTTTCCTAAAGTTGCTCTAACGAATAAAACGAAACGAGAATGGACAAATACGACAGCTATCTGAAGGAACTTACACGGCAAATAGACCGCAAGCGCATCTACACCGACCCTCTGCGCACTCTCGCCTGGGGTACCGATGCCGGTTTTTACCGCCTGATACCTCGTATGGTTGTACGTCTGGCTAACGAGGAAGAGGCCTCGCTTGCGCTTCGCACGGCATCGGAACTTGATATTCCGGTGACATTCCGCGCCGCCGGCACCAGCCTGTCCGGACAGGCCATCAGCGACTCCGTGCTCCTTGTGGCTGGAAAATCGTGGGAAAAATTCCGGATTCTCGACAAAGATGCCACCGCCATAGCACTGCAACCAGGCATCATCGGTGCACGCGTCAACGAAATTCTCAGGCCCTACCGCCGTATCTTCACCCCCGACCCGGCATCGGTGAAATCGGCTATGGTAGGCGGCATTGTCGCCAACAACGCTTCGGGAATGAAGTGCGGCACACATGCCAACAGCGACCGTATGCTCCGCTCTATCCGGGTGGTGCTTGCCGACGGAACCATCCTCGATACCGCCGACGAGACCTCTCGCGAAGCTTTCCGAAACAGTCACGGCGCCCTGCTCGACGAACTGGTTCTCATTCGCGACATGATAAGAGGCGACAGCGAACTCAGCGAACTCATAAAGTTCAAATATTCCATAAAGAACGTCACGGGGCTGAACCTGCGCCCGTTCATAGCCTACGACGATCCCTTCGACATCCTCGCTCACTGCATGGTCGGCAGCGAGGGCACTCTCGCCTTTATAAGCGAAGTAACTTTAAAAACCGAAGCTCAGATGCCGTTCTCGGCCTCGGCAATGGTCTACTTCAGTTCGCCCGTCGACGCCGCACACGCTGTGATTGCCCTGCGCAAAAGCGGCACCGTGCAGGCGTGCGAGCTTCTCGACAATAAATCGCTCAGATCGGTAGGCGACACACATGGAGAAGGTCTTACGGCTCTTCTTCTCACAACAGAGGCCTTTACAAAAGAAGAACTCGACCGACATGTGCAGACCACACTCGACACCATTGCACCTTTCAGGCCGGCTTTCACGCCACATTTCTCCACCGACCCCGAGGAAGTGGCCGAATGGTGGAAAATACGTGCCGGAATCTTCCCGGCCGTCGGCGGCACGCGGCCGTCGGGTACTACAGTGCTTATCGAGGACGTAGCTTTCCACATCGAAGATCTTGCCGACGGCATAGTGGAACTGTCGAAGCTGCTCGAGGACTGCGGCTACGACGAAGCATGCATCTACGGCCATGCTCTGGCAGGAAACTTCCACTTCATAATATCGCAGAGTTTCGAGACACAAGCCGACATTGACAAGTACAAGCACCTGATGAACGGCATCGAAACTTTGATTGTGGGCCGCTACAACGGATCACTCAAGGCCGAACACGGCACGGGCCGCAATATGGCGCCGTTCGTGGAAGCAGAATGGGGCCATAAGGCATGGGAAATAATGAAACGCGTAAAAGACGCTTTCGACCCTGCCGGCATCCTGAATCCGGGTGTAATATTCAACGACGATCCCGAGTGCTACGTGCGCTCGATGAAGCCCATGCCTATGTGCGATCCGGCCGTCGACCGCTGCATCGAGTGCGGCTTCTGCGAAGTAAACTGCGTGAGCTGCGGTCTGACCCTCTCGGCACGCCAGCGAATTGTGACCCAGCGCGAAATGGCACGTCTGCGCAAAGACGGTTCCGACCCCGCACGCCTGGCCGAGCTGGAGAAGGAATTCGTTTACTATGGGCGTGAGACATGTGCCGGTGACGGCCTCTGCAGTACCTCGTGCCCGATGGGCATCAATACAGCCGACCTCATACACAAAATACGCAACCACGACCTGACAAACAACCAGCGGCACATAGGCAAATGGGCCGCGGAACATCTTGGCGCCATCAGCGACGGCCTGCGTCTCGCTCTCGGCGCCGCCGACACAGCCCATGCCATAATCGGCGACAAAGGTGTTGACAACGTAGGAAAAGCCCTCCACAAAATCGGTGTGCCTCTCTGGACCGCCGCACTCCCGGCACCTTTCAGTCCGCGCCATCTCGCCACGACGGCGCCACAGGAACGCAAGGTTGTCTATTTCCCCTCATGCCTCAATCGTGTCATGGGTCCGGGCGAGGAAGACGGAAAAAAGACCGAGGCTTTGGCCGATGTTTTCGTAAGACTGTGCAACAAAGCCGGTTATCAAGTTATTTTTCCCGATGACATGGAAAACCTCTGCTGCGGCATGATATGGGAAAGCAAGGGTATGCCCGAAATCGCCGACGCCAAGACTGCCGAACTCGAGGCGGCTCTGCTCAAGGCAGCGGATGGAGGCCGGATACCCGTGGTGTGCGACCAGAGTCCGTGCCTGCACCGCATGCGCGAACACATCGGCAGCATGAAACTCTTCGAACCGGCTGAGTTTATTCTCGACTATCTCGCGAAATACCTGCGGTTTACGCCTACAGACACTCCTGTTGCCGTGCACATCACCTGCTCGACGCGCCGTATGGCTCTTGCCGACAAGATTGTGAAGCTGGCTTCAATGTGCTCGACCCGCGTGACAGTCCCGGCCGAAGTAGGCTGCTGTGGCTTTGCAGGCGACAAGGGTTTCACCTTCCCCGAACTAAACCGATGGGGTCTGCGCAAACTGCGGCCTGCAATCGAGGCCTCCGGCGCAACCGAAGGATATTCAAACTCGCGGACGTGCGAAATAGGCCTGACAAGCAACAGCGGCATACCGTACAAATCGATAGTCTATTTAGTCGACCGATGCACATCAGGAATCCATGACTAATACGTAAGTTTTCACCACAATGAACCAGCCATTATCTCAAAACAACAACAAAGGACGCCTCCTGGCGCTCGACATTCTGCGCGGCATCACTATCGCAGGAATGATTCTGGTGAACAATCCCGGCTCATGGGGCCATATCTACGCCCCGCTGCAGCACGCATCATGGAACGGACTTACACCCACCGATCTGGTGTTCCCGTTCTTTATGTTCATAATGGGCGTGAGCACTTACTTCTCGCTTAAAAAATACGACTTCCGTCTCACCGGAGCCAGCTTGTGGAAAGTTGTGCGCCGCGCTGTCCTCATTTTTCTGATTGGCATGGCCCTGGCGTGGTTCGGACTGTTTCTGCGGGGTATGCTCAACGGTAAAAGTTTCTCGGAGGCAGTGTTCTGCTTTGACCGCATCAGGATTCTGGGCGTTTTGCCGCGACTGGGCCTCTGCTACGGCATAGGTGCGATAATAGCCTTGATAACCAAGGATAAAGCACTTTCGTGGATAGTGGTCGCAATGCTGGCGATCTACTCGCTGCTGCTCATTTTCGGCAACGGCTTCGACTTTTCAGACAGCAACGTAATTTCTATTGTCGACCGCAAAGTATTAGGTGAAAGCCACATGTACACCTCGACTATCGACGGCGTGAGCCTCAAGTTCGATCCCGAGGGCCTTCTGAGCACTCTGCCTTCGGTAGCCCACATGCTTATAGGCTTCATCTGCGGTGGCCTGATACTGCGCACACGCGACAACCGCGACCGTATCGTCAATCTTTTCCTGGCAGGCACTGTTCTCACGTTCTGCGGTTTCCTGCTGTCCTACGGAATGCCTATAAACAAAAAAATATGGTCACCGACATTCGTGCTGACCACGTGCGGCCTGGCATCGTCGTTCCTGGCACTGCTAATATGGATCATCGACATCAAGGGGAGACGCAGCTGGTGCCGTTTCTTCGAGGTCTTCGGTATCAATCCTCTCTTTCTCTTCTGCCTGGCATCGATTCTCAGCACCATTATTGGCTCGGTCAAAGTGCCATTCGACGGCAGTGATTCCGGCCTCATAAGCATCAAGGGCTATATCTACGAGGCTCTCCTCATGCCACTCGCCGGCGGTGACGCCACACTGGCCTCGCTGCTGTTCGCACTGTCGTTCATCGCAGTAATATGGTGTGTGGGTCTAATCCTTTACAAAAAGAAAATTTACATTAAGATATGATACTTATAGCAGACTGCGGAAGCACCAAAATCAACTGGTGTGTCCTCAACGGTAAGAAAGTAGAAAAACAAGTGTTCACAATGGGCATGAACGCCGTCATGCTCACCGAGGAGGAAATGCGCGGCCGGATAGCCGCCGAACTCATCCCCGAACTCAATGGCTACACAGGCAAAATAGACGCTGTATTCTTCTACGGCGCCGGCTGCATATCGGGCGAGGTTTGCTCCAACGTGGCCCGTGCCATAAAAGCCAACATTCCGGGTGCCGCAAAAGTCGAAGTCTACTCCGACCTTCTGGCCGCTGCCCGTGCCCTCTGCGGACGCGAACCTGGCATAGCGTGCATCATGGGCACAGGCTCCAACTCGTGTCTCTACGACGGCACCGGCATAGCCTCGAACGTATCGCCGCTCGGTTTCATTCTCGGCGACGAAGGGAGCGGCGCCGTACTCGGCAAACTCTTCCTCGGCGACGTACTCAAAAACCAGCTGCCGCCCGAAGTGTCGGCAGCATTCCTCGAAGAGTACTCGCTCGACCTTCTCTCCATCATACGCCGCGTCTACCGCGAGCCTCAGCCCAACCGCTTTCTTGCCTCCGTCACACCTTTCCTTTCGCGCAATATCGCCGTACGGGAAATCCACGACATGATACTCGGCTCCTTCACAGCCTTCTTCCGCCGCAATGTCATGCAGTACACCGGCTACGAGGTACATCCGGCCAACTTCGTAGGCTCGATAGCCTATTACTTCCGCGACATTCTCGAAGAAGCCGCCGCCGCCGCCGGGTGCACTCTCGGAAAAGTCATCAAGAGCCCCATGGAAGGGCTTATTGCTTTTCATTCAGAAAAGCAATAATAATTTGGAATGTGGAATTTTGAATTATGCGACTGAATTCAGAATAACCGACATTCAACCTTCAGAATTCTAAATTATCAGCAAATGGCATTTGTAAAAATAAGTGAGCAACCATCGCTCTACAACGACCTCGAAAAAAAATCCGTCGCCGAAATACTCCACGACATCAACACCGAGGATAAGAAAGTGGCCCTTGCGGTCGAAAAAGCACTTCCGGCCATCGAGCGCCTCGTCAGCGAAATAGTGCCCCGCATGAAAGGCGGCGGCCGCATATTCTATATTGGCGCCGGTACATCAGGACGCCTCGGCGTTCTCGACGCCTCCGAAATACCGCCTACTTTCGGCATGGATCCTTCGTGGGTAATCGGTCTCATCGCCGGAGGTGACACCGCCCTGCGCAACCCCGTCGAAAACGCCGAAGACAACACTCTTCAGGGCTGGCGCGACCTCTGCCGCTTCGATATCAACAACCGCGACACCGTCATCGGTATCGCCGCCTCGGGTACCACACCCTACGTCATCGGAGCGCTCGAAGAATGTCGCCGGCACGGCATTCTCACCGCCGCCATCACCTCGAACCCCGACGCCCCTGTGAGCCACGCTGCCGACATAGCCATTGAAATGATCGTCGGACCCGAGTATGTCACCGGCAGTTCCCGTATGAAGAGCGGTACGGGCCAAAAAATGATATGCAACATGATCACCACTTCCGTGATGATAAAAATGGGCCGAGTCAAAGGCAACAAGATGGTGAACATGCAGCTGTCGAACGCCAAACTCGTCGACCGCGGCACACGCATGATAGTCGAAGAACTCGGTCTGCCCTACGACGAAGCGCGCCGTCTTCTGCTGATGCACGGCTCAGTGAAAAAGGCCGTCGACGCTTACCGCGAACATCAGACCCCAGCACAATGAAAGCCCTTGTCGCAGCCGCAGCCATAATGGCCGCAGCATTCTCTGCCGAAGCCCGTCTGCCCCGCGAAGAACCCTCGCAACACTGGCTCGAGCGTTCTGCCATGTTCCACCGCGAAGGCGTAGCGCCGGGATCCGTCGTTTTCCTCGGCGACAGCCAGACCGAAGGCGGCGACTGGGCCGCTCTTACGGGTATCCCCGACGCCGTGAACCGCGGCATCATCGGCGATACCGCCGAAGGCATCGCCGACCGGCTCTCCGATGTCACTGCCGGACAACCGGCAAAAATATTCCTGCTATGCGGCGTCAACGATGTGAGCCATCAGATTCCGGCCGACTCCGTCGCCATGGGCATCACCGACCTTATACGCCGCATTCACACCGAAAGCCCCTCAACAAAGATTTACCTCCAGTCGCTGCTGCCTATCAACAACTCGTTCGGCCGCTACAAGCGCATCGCAGGCAAGGAAAGCACTATCAGAGAAATCAACACCCTCCTCGAAGCCGAAGCTCAGTCGCTGGGAGTGACATGGATAAACCTCTACCCTCTTTTTACCGACCCCCAAGGCAATCTCCGTGCCGATCTCACCACCGACGGACTCCATCTGAAACCCGAAGGCTACGCCATCTGGGGCGCTATCATCAAGCCTTATGCAACTGAATGATCGACAACGACCAGCTTAAAGCCGTCGAACTCAACGACAGTCAGGCACTTCTTCTCGCCGGACCCGGATGTGGAAAAACCCACATTCTGGCCCGGCGCGTTTTTCACGCCAATACCGTGCATGAGGTGCCTTTCGCCCACATGCTGTGCCTCACTTTCACCAACCGCGCCGCACGCGAGATGATGAAGCGCATCGATCAGTATCTCGGCTATGCGCCGGCCGGTCTGTTTATAGGAAATATCCACAGTTTCTGCCTTCGCTTTCTCCACGCCAACCGTCTGATAGCGCCCGACGCCACCGTAATCGACGAAGAAGACGCCGCCGATTACATCGAGAATACCCTCGACATCAAAGGCACCCGTGCTGTCCGCGATTTTCTCGACAAAGCGGCATTCATCTGGCAACTCGACCACGACCACCCCGAACGTGTGATACGCCGTCCTAAAATACAACCGTCAGAGTCCGACTGTGAAAAGATAGCGCTATTCGTTCAGTTCAAGGACGAAAACCGCCTCATCGACTACGATGAAATACTGCTCCGGACCTACACCGCACTGCTCGACAAAGACTCAGACATGCTGAAGATGACAGGCTACACATGGCTGCAGGTCGACGAAGTACAGGATATGACTCCGCTTCAGCTGTCGATAATCGACGGCCTATGCGCGCGGGGAAAACGGACTGCGCTCTACCTGGGCGACGAACAGCAGGCTATTTTCGGATTCCTGGGTGCCGGCGGCCGGGCTCTCGACATCGTAAAGCGGCAATGCGGAACCAACATTCTGCGGCTGCAGCGCAATTATCGTTCGCCCGGCTATCTGGTGCGGTTATGCAACCGTCTGGCAAACAAATATCTGAACATCGACCCCGACTTTCTGCCCGATGCTGTCGCCACCGGCTCCATTGCACATCCGCTTGTGAAATGGCGGGGCGACGCAGTCACTCTCAGACTTATGGCGGCAGCGCGCGCACGGATGTTGCTCGAGGAGTTCCCGGACGAGAACGTGGCAATACTCGTACACACCAACAAGCAGGGACAGGAGATGGCCGACCTTCTCTCCGAGCATGGTTTCGATTTCTTCCATGTGTCGCGGCCCGACATATTCCATCAGGCGGCTTTCAAGACAGTGTGGTCGCATCTCGCGGTTGTTCAGCGCCCCACCCGCTCGCAGGAGTGGGCCCGGATTCTCTATCAGTGCCGCGCCGTGCGCACACTCGCCGGCGCCCGCAATCTCATGAATATTCTGCGCGACAGCGCCATGACAGGCGAAGAACTGATGTATCTCGACCGCCCGACAGCCATCGGCCGTTTCTGCGAAAACATCGAAAACCCGCAGCGGACCGTCGTGGTAATCGACACTGAAACCACCGGGCTCCACACCGACAGCGACGATGTAATCCAGATAGCGGCCATCAGAACCCGCCTCGGCCGCGAAGTGCCCGACGGGCGTTTCTGCATTTTTATCCGCACCGACCGCCACATACCCCGCTATCTTGCCGACGGCATCGACAATCCTATGCGCGAGGCATACGCGAAAGCCGAGCTCCACGAAGCGGACGAAGCACTCGACATCTTTGCCCGATGGCTCGGCGACGACAGCATCATCGCCGGCCACAATCTCGCATTCGATACCGAAATACTGAGGCAGAACTACTCGCGGCGCACGTCGGTGCCACTGCCCCGCCAGTTGCAGGCCGACGCCGTAACAATCGACACCCTGCAACTGTCGCGACTGCTGCTTCCCTCGCTGTGGTCACATCGTCTGGCCTATCTCATCGACTATCTGAAAATCGAAGGTGTAAACAGTCACAACGCCATCGACGACGTAGCCGCCACAGTGGAACTGATAAAAGTCCTCCACAGCATGGCCCCGCCGAAGCTCGACCGCCAGCGCAAGGTGCGGGGAAACACAAACATTGTCAGAGCCTCCCTGCGCCTCGAACGCGCCTACAGCGAGCTCTATAAAGCGACCAAAGCCACCATGTCAGGCCGCGGAGGCACGCTAGCCGAAGCCATGCAGCAGGCCTACCGATTTTTCCTCAACAACGGATATATTAACTCCATTCCGCACTTCGCCTACTTCATCGAAATGGTCGACACTCTTGTGGTAGACAGCTCAGAGCATGGTTTGCGCAAACAGGCCGAAGCGCACCTTACCGACCTCACAGGTTTCAACGAATCGGACCTTCTTGCCAACGGCATAGTGTCGGAACGTCTGTCGGTGATGACCGTCCACAAGGCCAAGGGCCTGGAAATGGACAATGTCATTATTCTCGATGCCAGTTCCGGCTTCGGCAGCAGCCTCGACTATGCCCGTCTGCTCTACGTGGCCTTCTCGCGCGCAAAAAAACGCCTCTACGCAGGACGCTCACGATGGAATGAAAATGCTATGCTCGAAGATGTGGTGTCGTCGTTCGATGAACTGCCTCAGAGCGAAGTCGCAGCCGAATGCCGCCGCGAATCCCGTCGCCGCCTATAGTGTTCTGTGTTACATGATCAAGGACTTTGTGCTTAATGTTGATTTGCTCAAAAACGCCGGACAAGGAAACTATTTCGATGAACTGTTAGAACGTATACGATACATACGCAGTTCGGAGAAGGTGTTCTATCGCAAAGTGCTCGAAATCTATACCCTCAGTATTGACTATGATCCCCGCACGTCCATCACTCAACAGTTCTTCAAGACGGTGCAGAACAAAATGCACTTTGCCGCCCACGGACATACCGCCGCAGAGGTAATCTATGATAGAGCTAATGCAGAGAAGGATTTCATGGGTTTGACTTCATGGCGAGGAGCCATGCCAAACAAACTTGAGGCTGAGACTTCAAACAATTATCTTACGGAAGAGGAAGTCGGTATGCTGAACCGCATTGTCAACCTATACCTTGACTTTGCCGAACTTCAAGCCAAGAGCCATGTTCCAATGTATATGGGAGCGTGTCAGCCGAAGTTGCACGGCTCAAAGCCAATGAGGAATACGACAAATTCCACGAACGGACACAGTACCAGCTATCTCCGGTCGAAATCCACTTCCTCGAAACCTTTGAAGCCGAACAAAAGCGACTCCTGTCGATGGAGTGATTGTGGGCCGCTGTAGAGTTCGGTTTATAAGCGTAAAGTCAAGAGAATGGAACTGAGAACAGTACACACTGTCATCAGTTCCATTATCTTAACTTTATTACACTTTATAAACTCTTTCGACTTTCCTTAGCCGGCTCGGCGGTTAGCCGCAGCGGGAGGTGCCGCAGCTGGTGCAGATGAGGCAACCCTCCTGATAGACGAGAGTTTCCTGACCGCAGTTGGGGCATTTCTGTC
>CABQCA010000056.1 GCA_902462525.1 uncultured Porphyromonadaceae bacterium
GTGCCACCATTCTTGAAGTGGAACAGCACATCGGTGAAGACACCGCCCGCTGCGTGGCCATGGAAAGCACCGACGGTCTGCGCCGCGGACTCGAGACAGTGAGTCTCGGTCATCCCATTTCCGTACCGACAGGCGATCAGATCAAAGGACGCCTTCTCAATGTGCTTGGCGACGCTATCGACAAACTCCCCGAGCTGAACCGCGACAACCTGCGCTCCATCCACCAGCCGGCGCCGGAATTCGAAGACCTCACCATAGGCACCGAAATCCTCACAACCGGCATCAAGGTCATCGACCTGCTCGAACCCTACAGCAAAGGCGGTAAAATCGGTCTGTTCGGCGGTGCCGGTGTGGGAAAAACTGTGCTCATCATGGAGCTTATCAACAATATCGCAAAAGGACACGACGGTTTCTCGGTGTTCACCGGTGTGGGTGAGCGTACCCGTGAGGGCAACGACCTGCTGCGTGAAATGATCGAGAGCGGCGTCATGAAATATGGCGACAAATTCAAGGAAGGTCTCGAGAAGGGTGAATGGAATCTTGAGGATGTCGATAAGGAAGAACTTGCCAAGTCGCAGGCCACTCTGGTGTTCGGCCAGATGAACGAACCGCCGGGCGCACGTCTGCGTGTGGCTCTGTCGGGTCTTACGGTGGCCGAACAGTTCCGCGACGGTGGTGCAGGCGGCAAGGACGTGCTTCTGTTCATCGACAACATCTTCCGTTTCACACAGGCCGGTTCCGAGGTTTCGGCTCTTCTGGGCCGTATGCCGTCGGCCGTAGGCTACCAGCCTACGCTGGCATCGGAAATGGGTGCCCTGCAGGAACGAATCACTTCCACGAAGAACGGCTCCATTACTTCGGTACAAGCCATATACGTGCCTGCCGACGACCTTACCGACCCGGCACCGGCGACTACCTTCAGCTTCCTCGACGCCACCACGGTGCTCAACCGTAAGATTACCGAGCTGGGCATCTACCCGGCTGTAGACCCTCTTGAATCGACCTCGCGTATCCTCGATCCCAATATCGTGGGCGAAGAGCACTACAACACTGCCCAGGCGGTGAAGCAGCTCCTGCAGAAATACAACGAACTTCAGGATATCATTGCTATCCTTGGTGTCGACGAGCTTTCGGACGACGATAAACTGGTGGTGCATCGCGCACGCCGCGCCCAGCGCTTCCTGTCGCAGCCGTTCCATGTTGCCGAGCAGTTCACCGGTCTCAAGGGAGTGCTTGTGCCGCTGAGCGAGACAATCCGTGGCTTCAAGATGATCCTTGCCGGAGAGGTCGATGAATTGCCTGAACAGGCATTCCTCAACGTCGGCACCATCGACGAAGCTATCGAGAAAGGCAAACGCCTCCTCGCTGAGGTTCAATAACGATATAATAACAACAAAACGCTATCATGACACTCAAAATCATATCGGCTCAGGAAGTTCTCTTCAGCGGCGAAGTATCGTCGGTGACCCTTCCGGGCACAATGGGCGAGTTTACAGTGCTCCGCAACCATGCCACGCTCCTGTCGACGCTCACGGCCGGAAAGGTGCGCTATATCGATGCCTCCGGCGCCGAACAGCAGTCGGATATCACGGGCGGTATTGCCGATATCGATAATAATGCAGTGTCTGTATGCGTGTATTGAATACTATGAAGCGCCTGTGTACAATATTGACAGTTCTGCTGCTTGCAGTTGGTTCGGCTTTTGCATCCGCTGAAGCGCCGGCCGATAGCTCGCAGGAGAAACTCAGTCCCAAGGAAATCATTTTCGAGCACCTTGGCGACGCGTATGGCTGGGAGGTGCCTTTCGACCACCACCACAGAATTCCCCTTCCGGTAATAGTGTACGGCACAGATGGCTTCCATTGCTTTTCGTCGTCGCACATCACCGGGGGTGATACATACGACGACAACGGCCACCTCTTCTGTCTGGCACCCTACGGAAGCCCCCATGAAGGCAAGGTGGTGGAGATTGTCGACGGCCGCGAAGTGCGTCCGCTTGACATCTCGATAACCAAGAATGTGGCGGCTCTGTTCGTGTCCGTGCTCCTCGTCGCCGGCCTCATGCTCTGGCTTGCGGCGTTCTACCGCAAAAACGGCATGAAGGCACCCCGCAAGGGCCTCGGCGCCATCGAGGCCTGCGTGACGTTCATCTACGACGGAGTAGTGAAGGCCACCCTCGGTCCCAATGCAAGGCGTTTCGCGCCCTATCTGGTGACGGTGTTTTTCTTCATCCTCGCCATGAACCTTTTGGGTCTTGTGGTCATCTTCCCCGGCGGCGCCAACCTTACAGGCAACATCGCCGTAACTCTGGTGCTTTCGGTGATAACCTTCTTTGTCACAAACATCTTCGCCAACCGTCACTACTGGAAAGAAATTTTCTGGCCCGAGGTGCCGGTGTGGCTCAAATTCCCTATTCCTATCATGCAGGTCATCGAAGTGTTCGGCATGTTCACCAAACCTGCAGCCCTGACAGTGCGTCTTTTCGCCAACATGATGGGCGGCCACATGATAGTGCTCACCCTTACGCTGCTCATTTTCATCTTCACGGCAGTGAACCCGGTGGCAGGCGGTGGCGCCACGGTAGTGTCGCTTCTGTTTTCCATCTTCATGCTGCTTATCGATGTTCTTGTGAGCTTCATCCAGGCTTACGTTTTCACTATGCTCTCCACCATCTTCATTTCGCTGGCTCAGGAGCAGGAACACAATAAAGAAGGACATGAGGCCAAGGCGGCGCTCGACGCCGAGCTTGCCGAAGGTCCGGTAGATTCGAAAAATAAATAAAAATCAAATACACTCTAAAACTTAAAAACTATGTTTGGTCTCTTAGCAGAACTTTCCCTTACGGGCATGGGCGCCAGCCTCGGCGCAGCAATCGCAGCAATCGGTGCAGGTATCGGTATCGGTAAAATCGGCGCAGCCGCCATGGAAGCTATCGCCCGTCAGCCCGAAGCTGCCGGCGACATCCGAAGCAACATGATTGTGATCGCCGCCCTCGTCGAAGGTGTGGCCCTCTTCGCCGTTATCGTCTGCGTTCTTGCTCTCTTCGTATAATTTTTCACGTCTCCTTGTAAATGGAACTATTCACACCTGATTTCGGACTCGTTTTCTGGATGTTCGTGGCCTTCGGAGTGCTCTTTGTGGTGCTCTGGAAATTTGCGTGGCCCGTCATTCTGAAAACCGTCGACAGCAGGGCTGAACTCATCGACAAGGGAGTGGAATACGCACAGAACGCTAAGGAACAGCTTGAAGGCGCGCGCCGCGAGGCTGAAGGCTATCTCAACGAGGCCCGTCGCCAGCAGGCCGACATACTCCGCGATGCCGAAAAGATGAAGACTCAGATCATCGAACAGGCTCGTGTGGCCGCACAGGCTGAGGCTCAGAAGGTGATGGACAGCGCAAAAGTCCAGATTCAGCAGCAGCAGAAAGAAGCCCAGCAGCAGTTCCGTAACCAGGTGAGCGAATTCGCCCTTGCTATTGCCGGCAAGATAGTTCACAGCCGGATGGAAGAGGACAACGCCCAGAATCAGCTCGTCGACACACTGCTCGACGAGATAGAAAAGAGAAACTGATAAAAAATGGATCAAGGCCTGATACCCCGAAGATATGCCAAAGCGCTCTACGAAGTAGGCGACGAGAGGCACGACAACGACACCCTCTACGGCATCATGCAGACACTGGCTGCATCGTTTGCCGCCACGCCGGGTCTGAGCGCGACGCTCGCCAACCCTTTTGTAGCCGATGCCGACAAGACATCGTTGCTGCTCGACGCGGTTTACGGCGCCGGCCGCGCTGACGCCGATCCTACCTATGTCGATTTCGTCAGGCTTCTCGAGCGCAACGGGCGTGTCGATATGGCACGAGCCATAGCCCTGGCCTTTATAGCCCTCTACCGCAAGGAACATTCCATCTATCGTGTCGACGTTGCCAGTGCCGCGCCGATGGGTGCCGCTGAGAAATCCCGTCTCGAGGCCGTAATCGGCAAGCATATCGGCAAGGGCACAATGGAGTTCGAATACAGTGTAGATCCATCGCTCATCGGCGGGTTTACCGTTACGGTGAATTCGGAGCGTCTCGACGCTTCGGTGAGCAACGAGCTCAAGCGCCTTCGCCTGCAGCTCATAAACTGAATCCTCCCTCCCCCGCATTTATAACAATACCACGCAAGACCTTCGCAAACAAATGATAAACCCAAGCGAAATATCCCAAGTATTAAAGCAGCAACTCGAAAACGTCAACTCTAAAATCGCGTTCGAAGAAGTGGGCACCGTGCTCGAAGTGGGCGACGGCGTTGCTCACGTCTATGGTCTCGACAATGTGGGCGCCAACGAGCTTGTAGAGTTTGAGAACGGTGTCAAAGGTGTTGCTCTCAACCTTGAGGAAAGCAACGTCGGCGTCATTCTGCTCAACAATGTCAACTCTGTGACCGAGAACATGACCGTGCGCCGCACCGGCGAAATCGCATCCATTCCCGTGGGCGAAGGCTTGCTCGGACGTGTCATCAATATTCTCGGCGAACCTGTCGACGGCCGAGGCCCCGTAGCCGGCGACCTTATCCGCCTGCCTCTGGAGCGCAAGGCTCCCGGCGTTATCTACCGTCAGCCCGTGACACAGCCGCTGCAGACAGGTCTCAAGGCCATCGACTCGATGGTGCCCATAGGCCGCGGACAGCGAGAGCTCATAATCGGCGACCGTCAGATCGGCAAGACTGCCATCGCCATCGACACCATAATCAACCAGCGCAAGGGCTATGAGCAGGGCAAGCCTGTCTATTGCATCTATGTGGCAATCGGACAGAAAGCCTCGTCGGTAGCCTCGCTCGTCGAGACTCTCCGCCAGCATGGAGCTCTCGACTACACTGTCGTTGTGGCAGCCAATGCCTCCGAATCGGCCTCGATGCGCTATCTGGCACCTTTTGCCGGAGCTGCAATCGGCGAATACTTCCGCGACACCGGCCGCGACGCACTCATTATCTACGACGACCTTTCGAAACAGGCTGTGGCCTACCGTGAGGTGTCGCTGATTCTTAAGCGCCCTTCTGGCCGCGAGGCTTATCCTGGCGACGTGTTCTATCTTCACTCGCGTCTGCTCGAACGTGCCGCTAAAATTATCGACAATCAGGAAGTGGCTTCGCAGATGAACGATCTTCCGGAGGCTCTTCGCCCGCTTGTCAAGGCAGGCGGCTCTCTTACGGCGCTTCCTATCATCGAAACACAGGCCGGCGACGTTTCGGCTTACATTCCTACCAATGTAATTTCCATCACCGACGGTCAGATATTCCTCGAATCCGCGCTGTTCAACCGTGGCATACGTCCGGCAATCAATGTGGGTATATCGGTGTCGCGTGTGGGTGGTTCGGCTCAGGTGAAGGCCATGAAGAAAGTGGCAGGTACTCTGAAAATCGACCAGGCACAGTTCCGCGAACTTGAGTCGTTCACCAAATTCGGTGGTGACATCGATGCCGTCACAGCCCGTGTAATCGACAAGGGCCGTAAGAACGAGCGTCTGCTCATTCAGCCACAGTACCATCCCATGCCCGTCGAAGAAGAAATCGCCATCATATTCTGCGGTGTCAACGGTCTGCTGTCGAATGTGCCGGCTGAAAAGGTCGCCGATTTCGAAAAACAGCTTCTGCAGTTGCTCCATGCGAAGTACCAGGATGTGCTCGATTCGCTGGCACAAGGCAAACTCACCGACGAGGTTTCGGACAAACTAAAATTAGCCGCTCAGGAAGTGAGCGCAAGCTTTTAAAAGAATAACCAATGGCAACACTACGCGAACTCAAAGGCCGTATCGGCTCGGTGGCCTCATCCGAGAAGATTACGGGTGCGATGAAAATGATATCTTCGGCCAAGATGCACAAGGCCGAGGGCGTGTTGCGCCGTCTTGTGCCTTTCGGCGACTGCGTGCGCACTATCATCGCCAGTCTTCTTTCTTCCGACGCTCCGGTGAGCTCGCCGCTGGCGCAACCGCGCGACAGCGTAAGCAGGATTGCCCTTGTGGTGTTCGGAAGCGACGAGGGGCTTTGCGGCGCCTACAACGTGAATACCTTCAAGAATGTCCTCGACACCATTGCCGCGCTCAGGAAACAGTACGGCGACGGTGTGGAATTTGAAATAATCCCGGTGGGCAAGAAAATGGCCAAGGCTTTCGGCCGTCTCAGTGACAGCAGGCTCAAAGTCGGCGTTCCCGACACAATCACCTCAAAGAGCGAGGGCGACGATGTGAAGGATTTTGCCGAGAAGCTTCAGGAATTTTTCCTAACGGGCGTCTACGACAGAGTAGAATTGGTGTACATGCATTTTCACTCCGCAGGACGCCAGCGCTACACTGCCGAGAGCTATCTTCCGGTGGCGACCGACGGCCTTGCCTCCGGAAAAGGTGCCGGTCGCCCCTGTCTGTTCGAGCCGAGTGCCGGCTCGATTTTCGAGGCTGTGCTTCCCATGTATCTGCTCTCGCGAATCCAGACGGCTTTCGCCGAAAACCGGGCGTCCGAACAGGCTGCCCGCGTGATGGCCATGCAGAGCGCCAATGACAACGCCCACAAACTTCTCGACCAGCTTCAACTCGAATACAACAAACAGCGCCAGGCAGGCATCACCACCGAGCTGCTCGACATTGTCGGCGGCCAGGCCCGAGACTGACGGCACCGACTCTATAAACAGGATAAACAGTATAAATAATTCAATACCACATAAATGGGTAGTGTAAAAGAATACTTTTCATCGTTAGGCACCGGCATTGCAAGCCTTCTCAAAGGCATGAAAGTGACCGGTCGCGAGTTCATCACTCCTAAGATTACGGAGTGCTATCCCGAAAACCGCGAGACCCACAAGCCGGCTCCGCGGTTCCGCGCCGAACTGCATTTCAATTACGATGCCGAGGGCAACCACAAGTGCATAGCCTGCGGCACATGCGAGCGCAACTGTCCGAACGGCACCATTTCGATTGAAAGCAAGATGGTGACCACTCCGGCAGGCACAAAGAAGAAGAAACTTGTCAAATACCTCTACGATCTGGGCAGCTGCACTTTCTGCCAGCTGTGTGTGACCACGTGTCCTACCGGCGCTATCGATTTCGACAACGATTTCGAGCAGGCGGTGTTCACCCGCGACAAACTTGTGAAGCAGCTCAACTATCTCCCCGAGAAAGAGGAGCCGGAGCCCACTCCTGAGGAACTTGCCAGAATAGCCGCCGAGCGTGAGGCCCGCATTGCCGAGGCCAAAGCAAAGGCCGAGGCTGCAAAGGCTGCCAAAGCAGCGGCAGCCGGTGGCGAAGCCCCCAAGGCCGACCAGGCACCGGGCCAGCTGTAAGAATGAAAAATCAATAAACCAATATGGAATCATTAGGAAGTATAATTTTGTACTTTATCGTCGCTCTGGCGATGATTGTCTTCTCTGTGATGGCCGTAACGACCCGGAAAATCCTCAGGGCCGCCACCTACCTGCTGTTTACGCTCTTCGCAGCCGCCGTGGTTTACTTCATGCTCGACTATGAGTTCCTCGGCGCAGTTCAGATTGCGGTCTATGCAGGTGGTATCGTGGTGCTGTTTGTGTTTGCGATTCTGCTCACAAGCCGCCCCGGCGACAACACCGAGCGCCTTACCTCGCGTTCGCGTGTACTTGGCGGTGTGGCTGCCGTGCTGACGCTTTTCTGCGCCGGCTATGCCCTGATAAGCCGTCTGGGCGGTGCTTTCGTCATGACGTCGAAGCCCGCCATGGAAGCTCCGACCATGGATGCCATCGGCACAGCCATGATGGGCACAGGAGAAGGCCAGTATCTGCTGCCGTTCGAGGCAGTGAGTGTGTTGTTGCTCGCATGTATAATCGGTGGCGTCGTTGTAGCCCGTAAACGCTGATAAGCTATGGAAATAACAGCAGTCTACTATCTCATTCCGGCGCTTATCATGTTCTGCTGCGGTGTATATGGATTCATCACCCGCAAGAACATGATTGCGATGCTGATTTCGCTCGAGCTTATGCTCAACGCCGTCGACATCAATTTTGTGGTGTTCAACCGTTTCTTCTGGCCCGAACAGATGGAAGGTATGTTCTTCACCCTATTTGCAATAGCGATAGCAGCCGCCGAGACGGCCCTTGCCATTGCTATTATCATCAACATTTTCCGTGCGGCCAGAAATATCGACGTTCGCACCCTTAACGAAATGAAATTCTAAGCTCTATGGATGTGACAATACCTATATTGATTCTGGCCATACCGCTGTTTATGTTCATCTTCCTGGGCCTTCTGGGCATGAAGATGACTCATAAGCTGGCCGGCATCCTCGGCACTCTCGGCATGGGTACGGTGCTCGTGCTGGCCTATACTACCGCTTTCACTTATTTCTTCAGCGGTGCTCCCGAATTTATCAATGCCGCCGGCGAACGCCTGCAGTACGTGGTTTTCAACCAGACATGGCTCCAGTTTACCGACAGGCTGGTGATAAGTCTCGGATTCTTCCTCGACCCGATCTCGGCCATGATGCTGGTGGTGATCACCACTATCTCCTTCATGGTTCACCTCTACAGCCTCGGCTACATGCGCGACCACCACGGCGTCTACGAGCACGGTTTCCAGCGCTTCTACGCTTTCCTGTCGCTCTTCAGTTTCTCGATGCTCGGTCTGGTTGTGGCCACCAACATTTTCCAGATGTACATCTTCTGGGAGCTTGTGGGCGCTTCGTCGTACCTCCTCATAGGTTTCTACTATACTAAACCGTCGGCTGTATCGGCATCGAAGAAAGCATTTATCGTAACACGTTTCGCAGACCTCGGATTCCTCATCGGTATCCTCGTGCTGTCGTTCTACACAGGCACATTCAACTTCACCGAACTCACATCGGCACCCGTCGAGGGCATGGCCGGCGTCTTCCAGGTCAATCCCGGCACAGCCGAGGGCATTCGTTCGATATTCCAGAACAGCGCAGCTCCAATCTTCATGGGCGGTTCGGTTCTCACATGGGCGTTGGTGCTCATCTTCATGGGCGGCATGGGCAAATCTGCCATGATGCCTCTGCATATATGGCTTCCCGACGCTATGGAAGGCCCGACACCCGTTTCGGCCCTTATCCACGCCGCCACCATGGTTGTGGCCGGTGTCTACCTTGTGGCCCGTCTCTTCCCGCTCTATCTTATGGAGGAGGCCTCGCTTGAAATCATCACCGTCGTAGGCGCCGTCACGGCACTCTATGCTGCCATCGTGGCCTGCACGCAGATTGACATCAAGCGAGTGCTCGCGTTCTCGACAATATCGCAGATCGCATTCATGATGGTGTCGCTCGGTGTTGCCCGTCCTGAATTCCACCACGGTCTCGGCTACATGGCCTCGATGTTCCATCTGTTCACCCACGCCATGTTCAAGGCCCTGCTCTTCCTCTGTGCGGGCGCTCTTATCCACGCCATAGGCTCGAACGACTACACAGCCATGCACGGCCTGCGCAAGTCGATGCCCGTAACACACATAACATTCCTTATCGGCTGTCTGGCAATTGCCGGTATAATACCTTTCGCCGGTTTCTTCTCGAAGGACGAAATCCTCACGGCATGCTTCGGTCACTCGATGGTATGGTACATCTGGATGTCGTTTGTCGCCGGACTCACCGCCTTCTATATGTTCCGTCTCTACTACCTCATCTTCTGGTGGAAAGAGCATAAGACGCCCGAAGGCCACCACGAGCCCCACGATCAGGCCTGGACCATGACGACGCCGCTCGTCATTCTCGCCGCCATCTCGTGTGTTGCCGGCTTCGTGCCTTTCGGCAACCTTGTGACATGGAACGGTCACCCGATGTTCGAATCGGTGAACTTCTTCACCAACCTCAGCGCCCTCAACTGGAGCGTGGCTTCGATAAGCCTCCTTGTAGCAGTGGCCGCCATTATCCTCGCCACAGTGATGTACCGCAAGGAAAACAGCCTGCCCGAGAAGTTCCGCAATGCTCTCCCGGCTCTCTGGACATGGGCTCACCACCGCTTCTACTGGGATGAACTCTACATGTTCATCACCCACAAGATAATCTTCGGTTGCATATGCCGCCCGCTGGCATGGTTCGACCGTCATATCATCGACGGCACCATGGATTCTTTCGCTACTGTTACCAACAAGGCGTCGGAAGCCATCAAATCGCTGCAGAGCGGTCAGGTTCAGATGTATGTATGGTGGTATCTCATCGGTGCCCTCGCACTCGGTGGCATTACAGTTCTCTGCCTCATCTGATAGTTTGTAATTAACAGAAAAACAGTAAGTAAGATGCTTTCCAACATATTGATATACTTCGTGGTGATACCGCTGCTCATGCTCGGCGGCCTCGCCTTATGCCGGAACATCAGGCAGATACGTGCAGTAGCTGTAGTGGGTTCGCTTGCTCTGCTTGCTCTTTCGGTGTATCTTCTTGTCGACTTCCTCGGCCTCCGTGCCGCCGGGAACACCGACCCGATGCTCTATGTGCAGTCGTGGACATGGTTCCGTCCGCTCAACATCCATCTCGCCGTGGGTGTCGACGGCATTTCGGTTGCCATGCTCCTTCTGTCGTCGATAATCGTTTTCGCCGGTTCTTTCGCTTCGTGGACCATAGCGCAGCCCAAGGCTTTCTTCCTTTGGCTTATCCTGCTGTCGACGGGCGTGTTCGGCTTCTTCATCTCCATCGATCTCTTCACGATGTTCATGTTCTATGAGGTGGCCCTTATTCCTATGTACCTTCTCATCGGTGTCTGGGGCTCCGGCCGCAAGAACTATTCGGCCATGAAGCTCACTCTCATGCTCATGGGCGGTTCGGCATTCCTGATGCTCGGACTCATCGGTATCTTCTACCACTCGGCACCCGAAGGCAGTCCTCTGACATGGAACATTCTTGAGATAGCCGCGAACAACGCCATTCCCCACGGCTGGCAGCAGTTCCTCTTCCCCATGACCTTTGTGGGCTTCGGCGTGCTCGGCGCCATGTTCCCCTTCCACACATGGAGCCCTGACGGCCATGCCTCGGCTCCCACGGCAGTGTCGATGCTTCATGCCGGCGTGCTGATGAAGCTCGGCGGCTACGGCTGTTTCCGTGTCGCAATTTACCTGATGCCTCAGGCTGCCCACGAGCTGTCGTACATCTTCCTTATCCTCACCGGCATCTCTGTGGTCTACGGTGCCTTCTGCGCATGTGTAAAGACCGACCTCAAGTACATCAACGCCTATTCGTCGGTGTCGCACTGCGGTCTGGTGCTCTTCGCCATTCTCATGCTCAACACCACGGCCATGACCGGCGCCATCATGCAGATGCTTTCGCACGGTCTGATGACAGCCCTCTTCTTCGCGCTCATCGGTATGATCTACGGCCGTACACACACCCGTGAAATCACCCAGATGGGAGGCATGATGAAGATTCTGCCTTATCTGTCGGTATGCTACGTCATAGCCGGTATGGCTTCTCTGGGTCTGCCGGGCCTCTCGGGCTTCGTTGCGGAAATGACGGTATTCGTAGGTTCGTTCCAGGCCGGTATGGACCAGTACCTTGCCGGCGACGGTTCGCTTCGTCTGGTATTCACTCTTGTGGCATGCTGCTCGATAGTGATTACGGCGGTCTACATTCTCCGTGTTGTGGGCAAACTCCTCTTCGGTCCTGTCTACGACGACCACCATCTCACTCTCACCGACGCCACGTGGTGGGAACGCCTCGCCACAGCATCGCTTATTGTATGCGTGGCTGCCATAGGCTGCTTCCCCAACTTCTTTACAAACCTGATTAAAGCCACATTCACGCCCGAAATCTTCTCGGTGCTTGGCATGTAAACCTCTCAAGGAATAAATTGCAATGGATTATTCTCAATTTTTAGCTATGAAGCAGGAAATCGCCCTGTTGGTTGTGTTCCTGCTCGTATTCCTCTACGACACTTTCATGCCTGCCCGCACGCAGAAAGGCCTTCCTGTGTTCGCAACGGTGCTCATGGCGCTTATCACGGCCGCAGGCTTCTGCTGCCACTGTCTCGGCAGCGGCAACGACATTACGGCATTCTCGGGCATGTATCAGACCAGCGCTGTCATCGCTGCCATCAAAGGCATCCTCAACATCGGCGTTGTCATAGTCCTCATACAGTCGATAAAATGGGCCAACGGAGCAGAAATGAGTATGCGCCGCGGCGAGTTCTACGAGCTTCTGCTTGTCACACTCTTCGGCATGTATCTCATGATTTCGGCCCGTCACTTCCTGGTGTTCCTCATAGGTCTTGAAAGTGCGTCGCTGCCGCTGGCCGCTATGGTGGCCTTCGACAAGAACCGTTACGAAAGCCATGAGGCCGCTGTGAAGTACATTCTCACAGCCGTCTTCTCGTCGGCGATCTTCCTGCTGGGTCTGTCGTTTGTCTACGGCCTCGCCGGTTCGTTCTATTTCGACAAAATCTACTTCGCCCTCACCACCAAGCTCAGCGTCATGCTTATCGCCGCAATTGCTTTCTGCATCGCCGGCATAGGTTTCAAACTTTCGCTTGTGCCCTTCCATCTCTGGACCGCCGACGTCTATCAGGGTGCCCCCACATCGGTCACATCATATCTGTCGGTAATCTCCAAGGGTGCCACGGCATTTGCTTTCCTTGTGGTGATGGCCCAGGTATTCGGCGCGGCTTACAGCCGTGTGTGGGAGTGGATGCTCTACGCACTCATTATCCTCACTATCACCGTGGGCAACCTCTTCGCCATCCGTCAGCGCAACATGAAGCGCTTCCTGGCTTTCTCGTCGATATCGCAGGCCGGCTACATCATGCTCGGCGTCATCGCCTACAACACTATGGGCATGGCGGCTCTCATGTACTATGTGCTGGTCTATATCTTCTCGAATCTCGCTGCGTTCGGCGTTATCGGTGCTGTCGAGAACGCCACCGGACGTGTTTCGATGGACGACTACCGCGGCCTGAGCAAAACCAACCCGCGACTTGCATTCTGCATGATGCTGGCCATGTTCTCGCTGGCAGGTATTCCTCCTTTCGCCGGCTTCTTCTCGAAGTTCTTCATCTTCACCGGTGCCATCAACCAGGGCAGCACTGCCATCTACGTGCTGGTGCTCATCGCTCTCATCAACACCATCATATCGCTCTACTATTATCTTCTTGTGGTAAAAGCGATGTACATCGCCGAAGAAGAACCCGTCATCGAACGCTTCAAATCGGCATGTTCGGAGCGTCTTGGTCTGGTAATCACTATTGCCGGCATTCTTCTGCTCGGTATCGTAAGCTGCTGCTACACATGGCTTCTCGACCTCACGTCGCTGAGCCAGATGCAGCTCTACTTTGTGCACTAACACATACACATACATTCATTCAACCGCTGAAGTGCCGCGATTCTGTCGCAATGGCCTGGAAGATGTCTAAGAT
>CABQCA010000057.1 GCA_902462525.1 uncultured Porphyromonadaceae bacterium
CCGACGGATCGACGGTGGGAAAGAACGTATCTTTCATTTTGTAGTCTTTGCCGTCGAGTGTCATCACACCACGGGCGTGGTCGATGTGTTCGAGCAGGCGTCGTCCGTTCATTTTCCATTCGGGGTGTCTCCCTATGAGCGAACCTTCAAGCTTGAACTGCACTATGCTGATAGCCTTGTGCATGCGGGCGAGAAGCCTCATCGTTTTCTCGGTGAACTGGGGGTTGTCGCCTTCTTCGACTTTAGGGCCGAAATCGGTGCATGGGTCGTCGGCATATGTTTCCATGGCGAAGGTTGCCAGGGGCACCAGATTTATTCCGTAGCCTTCTTCGAGGGTCGCCATATTACCGTAGCGCAGCGAGAGACGCAGAACATTTGCCATGCACGAAGCGTTGCCTGCGCAAGCTCCCATCCACAGAGCGTCGTGGTTGCCCCACTGAATGTCGAAGTTGCCGTAGTCGCAGAGCATGTTCATTATCAGGTGTGCGCCGGGTCCGCGATCGTAGACATCTCCGAGGATATGGAGCTGCTCGATGCTGAGCTTCTGTATGACATAGCAGATGGCGGTGATGAAGGCGTCAGCCTGACCGGTAGTGATAATTGTTTCTATGATGCGGTTGAAGTAGGCCTGCTTATCGTCGTCGGAGGGCGATTCGTGCAGCAGTTCCTCGATGATATAGGCATATTCGGCAGGAAGAGCCTTGCGGACTTTCGAACGGGTGTACTTCGACGACACCGACTGGCACACCCTGATGAGCTGGTTTAGAGTGACACGGTAGAAATCGGCCAGCGATGTTTCCTCGCTCTTGATAATGCCGAGCTTGCGTTCGGGATAGTAGATGAGCGAACACAGCTGACGTATTTCCGAGTCTCGCAAAGCATTGCCGAAAGCCTCGGTCACTTTTCGGCGTATGTTGCCCGAGGCGTTCCGCATTATATGGTCGAAAGCCTCGAATTCGCCGTGAAGGTCGGCCACAAAGTGCTCTGTGCCTTTTGGCAGGCTCAGAATAGCCTCGAGATTCATTATCTCTGAACTCGCAGCCGATATGTTGGGAAATGTCTGGGCCAGAAGTTCGAGCACACGGCGGTCGGTTCCGGCCTCTTCTATTTCACTTTTAGATGCAGTCATGGAAAAAGCTTTGTTTGAGAATGCAAAGATAGCAATTTTCACCGTTTTTTCCATTCTGGAGAAATCACATCTGCGTTGAAAAGATAATGGGAAATACAGCTAAAGCTAAAATTTAGCCAGTGGTGGCAAATTGAAAGTATTTTCAGTGTTTTAGCAGCGTTTTTCCAAAGAAAAGAGAATTTTATCTGCTTAAAACTTGTGTGAACTATTTGTTGTTTTAGATGAAATGTTTAATTTTGCAGGTGCGCTGACTGCCGGTGCGATCAAAGTTTTTTATCATTCACTTTTTTCTGCTCCGTTCATTTTTTTAATTATTAATAATTCAAAGTATTATGGAACAAAAACGCTATCTATTGCCGGAAAACGAGATACCACTCTACTGGTACAATATTCAGGCTGATATGCCAAACAAACCGCTACCCCCACTGAATCCTGCGACAAAACAGCCTTTAAAAGCTGAAGATCTTTATCCTATTTTTGCTGAAGAATGCAGCAGGCAGGAAATGAATCAGACTGATCGGTGGATTCTTATCCCGGAGCCGGTGAGGGACATGTACAAATATTATCGTTCGACTCCTCTTGTCCGGGCGTATGCTCTCGAAAAAGCTCTGGAGACGCCGGCGCATATCTATTTTAAAAACGAGAGCGTCTCGCCTATGGGGTCTCATAAACTGAATTCGGCTATACCACAGGCCTATTACTGCAAACAGGAGGGTATAACCAACATAACTACCGAGACCGGAGCAGGCCAATGGGGGGCCTCGCTTGCCTATGCGGCGAGTATGTTCGGCATCGATTCGGCGGTTTATCAGGTGAAGATTTCGTACGAACAGAAACCCTACCGCCGCAGTATGATGCACACTTTCGGCGCTCAGGTCACGCCTTCGCCGTCGATGTCGACACGTGCGGGCAAGGATATACTCACGGCACATCCCAATTACCAGGGCTCACTCGGCACGGCTATCTCCGAAGCTGTAGAACTTGCCCGTACCACTCCTAAATGCAAGTACTGTCTCGGATCGGTGCTTAACCATGTGGCTCTGCATCAGACGGTGATAGGTCTTGAAGCCGAGAAACAGATGGAAATGGCTGGCGAGTATCCCGACATCGTCATCGCATGTTTCGGTGGCGGAAGCAACTTCGGCGGGATTGCTTTTCCCTTCATGCGCCATGTTCTTGCCGGGGAAGAAGGCAGGAGCAACACGCGTTTCATCGCCGCCGAACCGGCAAGTTGTCCCAAACTGACACGCGGTGAGTTCCGCTATGATTTCGGCGACGAGGCAGGCTACACTCCGTTACTGCCTATGTTCACACTTGGCCACAACTTTGCCCCGGCCAATATCCATGCAGGCGGTCTGCGTTATCACGGAGCAGGTGTGATTGTGTCGCAACTGCTCAAGGACGGCATGATGGAAGCCGTCGACATAGAGCAGCTCGAAAGTTTTGATGCCGGCACGCTTTTCGCGCGTACCGAGGGTATCATTCCCGCGCCGGAATCGTGTCATGCCATCGCTGCGACAATCCGCGAGGCTCTCCGCTGCAAGGAAACGGGCGAAGAGAAGGTGATACTTTTCAACCTCTCGGGCCATGGTCTTGTAGACATGGCCTCCTACGACAAATACTTTGCCGGCGACCTCCAGAACTACTCCCTTTCGCAAGAAGATCTTGACATGAATATTGCCGCCATCGACGGTCTCCAGCCTTAAAGCGAGTGAAAAAAGTGAAGGGTGAAGAGGAAATTCCGGTTTCCCTTCACCCTTCTTTTTTCAACTTTCACTCAAAATCAGCGGATGAGAATTTTGCGCGCAGTGGTGCCCCGGCGTTCTATATAGACGCCCGGTCGTGCGGTCGTGCGGTCGACTGGACGTCCCTGAAGGTCGTAGAGCATGGCGGGAGCGTCGGTGTCATCTGCCGTGGGCAGTTCGATGCCGGTGGTCTTGCTCTTGGGGAATACCGGAAGCGATGGGAACCAGTAGTTTGAAACCATGGGGTATTCTTTGAGCAGTTCGCCGGTATTTGAATATCGGCGGAGCACATAGGTCGGATCCTGGAAGGTGTGGAACACAGACATGTAAATATTCTCGGTCGTGGGGTCCATGCGGATGGAGCAACCGTACACTTGCCAGTTATCAGGGTCTTTGCTGAGGTCGATAATCATCGTGCAGGTGTCGCTGCCGATGTCGTAGCAGTAGATGTTCTGATTGGCGAACCACGATGTCGGGCCTCCGTGCCAGTAGAGTTTGTTTTCGTTCTCGGAAGCGAAGAAACCGTCGGGGGTCCATGCATACCATGAGTTGGCCGGCCCGTAGCAGCCTTCGGGCAGGCTGATTACCGATGTATCGAGGCTTCTGGGATTGATGCGCAGCAGATAGGGCAGTGAAGAGCCGCGGCCGTCGGTACCGCCGGCAATGCTGCCGTAGACCATGCCGTCGTTTCCGAGTACAACCGAACCTATGCCTGAGCCTTCCTGCGCCGCATCGGTGCTGATAACTTTGATGACTTCGTCTTTGGCAGTGTCGATGACGAGGACTCCGTAGCTCTGGTGGGCGGCGAAGACGTATGAGCCCGCGAGTACCATCGAGCCGCACTGGCCGTGATAAAGCGAGCCCGAGGGATCGGTGACGGGTTTGTCGTCGCCGGTGTTGGGGTTCGACGAGCCTTTTACCATGCCTGTGACAGTGACTGTGTTCAGGTCGAGCACCCATATGCCGTTCGACGACGATATATAGCCTTTGGCGGCATCTATGCCCACAAAACCGCGTCCGTCGCACTGCGAGCCGCTCGGGTCGATGTTTTCCAGCTGTTTGACTACTTTCATGGTTCTGGCATCGGCTACTGTGATTCTGCCGCCGGTGACGGTGGCACCGCCGTCGCGGGCTTGCTTGGAGATGAAGTAGAACCGTCCGTTCCATATAGCGCCGAACTGTGTGGTACAGCCCAGTTCGCAGCCGGGATTTTCCTGCTGGAACACGCGGTAGTGCCAGTATTCGCCGTCGGCATCTTCGGGCAGAATGTAGTTGACGGTGGAGTTCTGATGGCCGAACCAGTCTTCGTTCACAATGAAGAAACCGTCGGAATAGTCAAATCCCGCAGCGGGCACGGCTGAAGCCGCACACGCTGCGAGAAAGAACGAAAAGAGTTTTTTTATCATCGGATCACAATTTTGTGCGAACTACCATCTGAGCGGAGCACATAGATGCCGGCCGGGAGAGTTTCGCGGGCTTCGGCAACAGTGACGGCTGTGGCTACGCGGACTCCCGATATGCTGAAGATGTCGCCTACGGTGGTGTCGTTTACTTCGATGCTTCCGATGCCGGAGGTGCCCGGTGTTTTGAAAGAGGCAGAAGCGGCGTAGCTGTTGCCGCTGTGAGTGGCGCTGAGGTTCATTTCATAGTCAGTGCATGCTGTGAGGCCTTCGATTTCTGCGGTGAATGCACCGTCTTTTCCAGCGGTGACTGTTCCGGTGGCTACAGCACGTGAGGGAGTTTCGATTTCAAAAGTGATTTCGGAAGTATTGAAGATATATGCTGTGTTGGCCGCTTCGAATCGGGCCGGCATTCCGTTCTTGTCATAGGCCAGTTCGATATGGCCGCTTACGATGTGCCTGTTGTCGGCAGCGGTAACTTCGTCGACTGTGGCTTTGATTTCGCTTATGGCGGGAGCGCTGATTTCCGATTTAGCCCAGTTGGAATTGGCCTTGAAAGTTTCTTCGAGACTGGTGAACACAACTACCGGCATGAACGGACCGCTGTAACCGCTGACTGAGAATGTGGATGAACCGATGCTGAAAGGTGTGGTGCATGTGGCGTAGACAGTGGCATCGTTGCATTTCTGACAGATGTAGGTGTTGTATGACATCGAACCCATAGTCGAGGGCAAAACGAGACTGATGATGCCCGTTGAGGCGAGAGCCCTTGAGCCGATAGACGTGAATCCCTCGGGGAAGATGACATCGGTGATTCTTGTGCAGCCTTCGAAGCAGGAGCTGCCGAGCGATGTGGTTCCGTCGGGAATTCTTATTACACCGGCGCCGGGTGTCGTATCATCGTCGTAGAAGGCTATTGTTTCGAGCGAGGAGCAGTTCTGGAAAACGTAGCTGGCTGTCATTTTCACATTTCTGCTTATTGTCACCTTTTTGAGTGCGGAGCATTTGCTGAAGAGGCTGCTGTTGAGTTCTGTCACACTTTCAGGGAGTGCTGCCTCGACGAGAGCCGTGCATCCGGCGAAAGCCGATGAGCCGATTTTGGTCACTTTGCTGCCGAATTTTACTTCAGAGAGTGCTTTGCAGTTGTTGAACACGCTGTTTCCGATGGTGGTGAGAGCTTCTGGCAGGGTGATTGAAGCAATGCCGGTGCAACCGTTGAACGCCCCCTGCTTGAGTTCGGTGACAGAAGCGGGTATGTCGACAGCAGTGAGACCGGTGCAGCCGTAGAAAATTTCCTGGGGTAGAGCGGTGAGAGTCTGCGGCAGTTTCACCTGTTTCAGGTTCTTGCAGTCGCAGAATATACGTGATCCGAAAGTTTCGACACCGGCCGGAATTTCGATTGCGGTGAGAGCGCTGCAGCCGTAGAATGCCGTAGCTCCTATTGATTTGAGCGAAGCAGGCAGAGCGACAGCCGTCAGTGCGGAAGCACTGCTGAAAGCTCGCTCTCCGATTTCAGTGAGGGTTTCAGGCAGTGTGATGCCGTCGAGGACCTTGCAGTCGGCAAAGGCGTATCTGCCGATTTTGGTGACAGCTGTCGGTATGCCGACAGTGGCCAGAGTCGGGCAGCCGTAGAAAGAATGGGCCGGAATCACCTTGATTCCTTCGGGCAGGGTGACGGCGGTGAGTTCAGTGGCACCGTAGAAAGTGCTGTCGGTCATGGCCGTAACGGTGAATGTGACATTCTGATAACTTACAGTGGGAGCGATGGAGAGAGTTCCGGTGTAAGCGGCTGCGTTGGCAGCCGAGATGGAATTGCGGTCGACGGTTCCGTCGGCATTGCGCTTGAATGTGAGGGTTACTTCGTTGATATCGCCGAGTTTCTCAACGCGGTAGGTGGCGCCGTTCATGTCGAAAATGTCGCCGGTGTGAACTTCAATGGCAAATTCCTCGCATTTCTTGAAATTCCTGAAACCGTTGGCGGCAAGATAAGTTTCCTTGTAGCCGAGAGGGGTGAAGAGGGTTGCGTTGTTGTAAGTTCGGGTGGAGAAAGTGTAGTTTGTGGCTTCGGGAGGAACCGTGCCGAGTACTTTCACCGATGCTACGCTGTTCATACTGAAGGCTGTGTTGCCTATCTTTTTGACAGATGCCGGAATTACGATTTTAACGTCAGTGCCTTCGTTGTTGCGGAAGCAGTAGTTGCCGACCTCGGTAATGTAATCGGGCAGAATGATTTCGCCGGCGCTTATGCCTTCGAAGGCGCTTACGGGCAGTTTGCTTATCTGCTTTGAGAAGAGGGGTGCTGTCAGGCATGTCCATTTGAATGCGCTTTCGCCGAGTTTCTTGATTTGGTCGAACGAACCGCCTTCGGCGAAGTCAATACCATCGATATAAGCGCTTTCAAAGGCCGATGCGCCTATTTCGGTGACAGTCTTGGGCAGAGTTATTCTGGATGGATTTTCGCCCTCATCGGCTGCATCGGTGTCCATCTGGTAGAAGGCCTTGTCGGCGATGCCGACAACGGTGTACTCAATTCCTTCGTCGGTGAATTTCTCGGGAATGTTGATGTTGCCGTGATAAGCGGTGAATTCCTGGCCCTCGATTTCGACGGGTGCGATAACAGTCACCGTTTTGGAGGTGTAGGATTTGAGCTGGTAATAAATGCCGTTGTTTTTGAAGAGCGTTTTGGCATCGTCAGGAATCGGTGCCGGAGCGGCTGCGAAGTTTTTCCAGTTGGAAGGCATCATGTCGATCGAGAAGTTCCAGCCGTCCCAGCTGTTGTTCTGGAGTACACGGCCCGAGGCACCCCAGCTCGAGTAGCCGAACGAAGCGGCTTCGCCTTCCTTGACCCAGTACGACCAGTAGCTCTGGTACCAGCCTGCGCCCCAGAAGTCGTCGGTGTCGCCGGCTTTCCAGTTGTCGTAGTCGTAGTCCGACGATCCCCCCTGACCGGGCTTGTAGCCTCGGGGATGCTCGAAGAAACCGTCTTCGGAGGTGTATTCCTGGTTGCCGTGGCCGGTGTCGATAAGGCGAATGTCGCCGTCGTCGTCAAAGTCCCAGCCGAAACCGTTGATGGTGTAGCCGCCGTTGGGGTCGGTAGGCGACGACACGTTGGTGTACTGCATCAGTGTATAGAGGTTGGGGTGAGCCTTAGCCACGGCCTTGATCATGTCGGAACCTGTAGCCTGTCCGTTCCAGCGGTAGCCGAAGACAAGGGCATTCTTTTCGCGGTCGTCGTTGAACTGGACGACGAGTGCGGCGCGGTTTTCACCTTCGCCGGCCCAGAACTGGATCATGTCGAATGTGAAGTTGCCTTCGGGCACGGCGAGGTCGCCCGGATCCGAAGGATAGTCACTCATCGGTTTGATTGCGGCTTTCTTAAGCGTAGAGGCATAGTCGATGCCCTGAACAGTCTTCGGCATACGGTTTGCCGCAAGATCTGAGGCATAGCTCAGGCCGCCGACAGCGAGTAGCGCTGTCGCGAAAAACAACTTTTTCATTGATTAATATATTAAATTACAGGTATTTAAAATGGAAATGGTTTGTCGGGAATATGAAGGTCCTGGGCGCGGCATAGTTCGGTTGATGTTTCGCCGATCCAGCCGCAGTACTGGTTGACACCGGTGTAGACACGCACGAAGTCGACGCCGGGGAGGTGCACCGGGTGTCCGTTGCTGTCTACGGCCCAGCCTATGTCGAACGACGACAGATCGGCCTCTTCGTTGGGGTGGTTGTCGACATATCCCCAGGGATAGCTGTAGAGCACGTAGTAGCTGCCGTTACCCGAGGTGTCGACGGCGTTGGGCGCCAGCAGAGTGCCTGTGAAAGATATTTCGCTGTCGGTGAGCCACAGCGGGAAGTAGTTCTGTTTATGGAACAGATTCTTGGGCATGAATCCTGTGCCGCCTTCGTTGTCGCGCCACGGAATATATTCAATGTCTGTGAGATAGATGTCCTGCCCCGGAACGGGAGTGCGGGTCTCGTCGGGACGGCTGTAGGTGATGGTATAATTGTGTCGGGTTTTGTCCGAGTGGTATTCGCTGCCGGCGAGTTCGTACCATGGATCGTCGGGAATGCCGTTGCAGTTTGTATCGTAGCTCACCATGACGATTCCCGGCTCGCATGAGCCACCCTTTTTGTCGGGGGCAGTGAGTTCGTAGAAACTGTTTCCCCAGATGCGGAAGTCTTTTTCGCCTTCGACGTTTACCACAGTGTGGTCGAAGCCAAAGGTGACATAGCCGCCGTAGCCTCCGAGGGATATCAGCACGTCGTTTTTGCCTGAAATGGCTTCTTCAGCCTTGCGGATCATGTCGGCCTCGGTGTCGCCGGGCTCGTACTTGGGCATTTCGTTTACAAATTGTCCGGGAGCGGGGCGGTATTCGTACACTTTCGATATGAAAGGATTGTACTCCACTTCTTCGTGCATCACAGTGATTATGGTTTCGAAATCGTAGGGTGTGGCTGAGTCCGATATGGTCAGTCTTAGAGTGTAGATGCCCTCTTCGGCTTCGAGAAAAATATAGTTGCGCTCAGTGCCGACGATGGCCGAGGTACCGTCGGGCCGCGTGAGAGTCCAGCGGTACTCATTGCCGGTGAACGCCGGATGCAGAGACAGTTTGCTCATTCGGGCCACTCGGTAGCTTTCGTCGAGGCCTATGCTGACGGTTGACGCCTCGTCGCTGCAGGCGCCGGCGGCAAGGAGGAGAACGATGAAAATGAAATAAAGGTGTTTCATTTACAGAGAAAGGTTATGTGAGCTGGAATATCGCCGGTGCGCACACTCCATTTGCGCTTGCCGTGACGGTCGAAACAGTATAGAGTGCCCGACGAAACATAGTTTTTGGCATCGGTGACGAAAATATCGCCGGTTTCAGGATGTACTGCAATGCCGTATGGAATAGTGATGTCGCGGTCGGTGCCGTCGGTGATAAAATTGTCGGAAATCCGTTCTTTCGTGCGGATGTCGATTATGCCGTAGCTTATAGTGTTGGCCTGGGTGTAGTTGTTCCACTCGGTGGCGTAGTAGAACAGCGAGTCGCCGTGGAATGCCATGTTCGAGCAGGCTATGCGCAGTGTGTCGGTGACTGTCATGCGGTTGTAGCCGCGTTTTTTGTCGAGCACATACAGGCGCGACGGACGTGTCTGGTAGTCGCCGCGCGAAGTGACCCACAATTTGCCGTAGCGGTCTTTTTTGAGGCGGTGGAGATTGATTCCGACTGGTATCTGCTGCACCTGCTTGAAGTCGATCATCTCTATGACCGACACTGTGTTGTCGTAGAAAGGCGCACGGTAGCCGCCCGAATTCGCCACGTACATGTAGTCGTCGACAATTTCCATCTCTTCGGGCTGATAGCCGACGGTAACTTTGCGGGTTACAGTCAGTGCAGCAGTATCAACCTCGTAGACAGCTCCTTTAGGAGCGTTGGGGTCGATCTGGACAGGGCCTACGTAGGAACTGACATAGGCTTTTCCGCGGTGGAAGCGCACATAGCGGCAGTTTGGAATATCGACCTGGCCCAGTCGCACGCCCGAGCGTGCGTCGAGCACTTCGACCTTGTGCGAGCAGTTGACGACCACATAGAGTTTCGAACCGTAGATGCCGATGTCGTTGCCCACGTCGCCAAGCTCTTTGATGACATGGGGGTTCCGCTCGGCGTAGAAATTTCGGGCATACAGTCCGGTGGCGTAGTCGTAGAAGTCGAGGGTACATTTGTTGGATCCCATATTGCCTTCGTTGACAAGATACAGGCCGCGGATTCCTGAGGCCGTATTCTCGTCGCCGATGATGTCGTACTCCGTGGGCACCACGAGTTCGTCCTCGCGACAACCCGTGGTGACCATAAGGAGCGGCAGAAAATATATGATTGTCAACTTTCGCAAGCTCAAGTTGAAGTCGAGAAAGTGAAAATAGTGTAGAAAGTTAAGAGGATAGTCCATGCTCATATCGGTCGGAAGAGCTAATATCTTAACTCTTTTCTCTTTGTTGACTTTTTTAACTTCAAAAGGCAATGTCAGTGTCTCGACTTTCTTCACTTTATAAACTTTTTCGTCTGTTTTAGAAATACTAAATTTCGACTGTCAGCGTAATGCGGTAGTTGCGTTTGGGCATAGGATAGTTTATGATGACGTCGTAGTCCTGGCTGAAGAGATTGTTTATTTCGGCCAGCACACGCGCCCTGGCAGCCCCGAATCGGAAGTCGCGGCTTATCGACACATCGCTTGTGTACCACGGCTGAGTGTAGTTGTAGCGTATATTTTCCTGCTGGTTATATCGCTCTCCTACATATATGTAGCTGTAGTTGAGTCCCCAGTCGCGCCATTGAGCGTTGAGAACTGCCGAACCCGAATGGTGGGGTATGTAGGGTATCTGGTGACGGTAGTAGTTGTCGGTCGGGCTGGTGACATCGATGGCTTTCTGATAAGTGTACTGGCCGCGGAAGGTGAGTTCGAGCGTTTCGACCGGCTCTACGGTCACAGAGGCCGTGGCATCGATGCCTTTTATCGACACCTTGCCGAGATTGAGCATCGTCCAGCGGAACTGCTGCCCTTTCGGATAGGCCACTATCTTGTCTTTTACGCGGTTGTAGTAGGCATCGACTGTCATGTTCACTGCGCGGACCACTGCCGATGGTGCGAAAGCAAGCTGTAGCCCGACGTTGTACTGCGTCACATGCTCGGGTGAGAGTTTGGAATTGCCCATATCGGCATAGTAGAGATCGTTGAAGGTGGGCATACGGAACGATTTTTTGTAGAATGCCCTGAGAGTCAGCCACGAGGCATGCAGGGGTTGTCCCGACACGTACACAGCCGGAGTGAAGACATGTTTGTCGGCCGGCGATTCCTGACCGCGGAGATTGTCGTGGATGAAAGTCATCAGACCGCTTGCCTGGGCGCGTAAACGGCCCAGATCAAGCGCCGATGCGACCGACACCATATTCGAGAAGCGGTCGGGCTTTGCGAAGCCGGTCATATCGGCCGTCATGGTGTTCCACTGAAAGTCGTAGCTTGCCGACGCCCACCATTTGTCGGTGATTGTAAAGAGATTGGCTGTCGAAAAGTAGAACTCACGCTGGCGGTAGAGATTGTCGATTTTCACCTGACGGTCGTCGTTGTTCACGTAGTGAGTGCGGTAGAACGCATATTTGGCGTTGGCAAGGGTGCTCCAGCGTCCGCGCGAGTGGGAATAATTGCCCTGCACGAACGAATTGTTGTCCCATATCCGTTCGCCGCGGCGCCATACATTGTTTACAATCGCACCGGGTACTCCGCGCTCCGAAGTATAGTTATATGCCTTGAAATGCCACTCGCCGGTGGTTGTCGTTCCGTTGATGTTCAGTTCGAGGCGTGTGGCGTCGATGTCGCCGTTCTGGCGTGTGGCGGTGGTGTCGTAGGCCGTTTCACCGGCCACGTTCACGCGTCGGTAGCGGAACTTGTATTTGCCGCTCGACGTTAGGTATTCGGCGCTGAGCGAGGCGTTGACACGCTCCGACAGTTTCACTTCCACCAGAGCCGAAGGATTGAGAAGATCGAACGACCCGAAGCGCACAGTGCCGCGGGCGTGGTAGCGTTCGTCGTTGTAAAAGCGTGGTGTGCGCGTGCGCATATACACCGTCGCGGCGCTTCCGAAGTCGCGGGCCGGCTGGAGCAGGGCGCTGCGCTGCCCGTTGTTGAGCGAGAGCGCCTCCATATTGTCGAGCGAAAACTGACCGAGGTCTATCTGCCCGTTCTGGGCATTGCCGAGAGCCACACCGTCGTAGACCACACCGGTGTGGTTGGTACCCATGGAACGTATGTTTACCGTCTTGATGCCGCCGACACCGCCGTAGTCCTTCACCTGAACGCCGGCGAAATAGCGCAGCGCGTCGGCCACACTGTTGCTGTTGAGGCGGCGCAGGTCTTTGCCGGTAAGTGTCTGAACGGGAATCGTCTGCCTGCGCGAAGCGTGAGCTTCTACCGTCACTTCCGACAGTGCGACAGTGTCGGCCGGTGCTTCGGCGTAAGCTCCGTGATAAAGAAAAGTAAATAATGCGATAGCTATGGTCTTCTTCATTGTTCCTTGCAACATAATGTATTTACCGTTATCGGCAACGGCATGCAAGGATACGACGAAAGCCCGGCGGTGTCATCCGCCGTGCGCGCTTCGCTCGTCCTCGCAAGCTGTCGGCAACGGAGTAAACGGCAGGTCTTCTGACTTGTTTCGGCTCATCCGTCGCCTTCCCCGCGCAGCAGAGCGAGTGGCAATCGACGGCAGCTTTCTGTGAAACTCACAGCAGCGGGACTGTCCGGGATTTTCACCCGGTTCCCATTTAAGCGCTGTCCCCGAAAAGGACATGCACCGTTTACCGCCGCAAAGTTACGATTTTTCTTTTAATTCCACAACTCCGGAATCTCAAAAAAACAGGGTTGACGCATCTTAATTTTTTACAACGTCAAAACTTTTTAATGCGTAAAGGAGATAGTCATTGTCCCATCCGGCTTTCTTCCGATGTCCTTTGACACCCATTGAAGACACTTTTGCGTTCTTGATAATGTTAAGTCCGATACGGTTGAGCGGGTGTTTGACAGTTTGAGGTAAATTTTTTTTGAAAATAATTGGCTTACAATTT
>CABQCA010000058.1 GCA_902462525.1 uncultured Porphyromonadaceae bacterium
ATGCGACAACAAAAATGGCACCCCGTAAAGAGTGCCATACTAACAGATTATGCTATTTTGTAATCGTTTCTAACTATATAGTCATTTCCCGATGCAGAAACGGGAGAAGATGGTGGAAAGGAGATCGGGGGTGGTGATGGTGCCGGTGACGGTGGAGAGGTGGTGGAGGGTTTCTCGGAGGAGCTGGGCGGCGAGATCGGTTGGAATTCCGGAGTTGAGGGCGCCGATGAACTCGGTGATGGAAGCGGCGGCAAGTGTGAGGGCCTGGGCATGGCGCGCATTGGTGAGCATCACTTGTTCGTTGTCGTGCGGAGCGATGGCGTCGATTTTTTCGATAATTGCTTTTTTGAGATTGTCGATGCCGCTGCCGGTTTTGGCAGATATAGAGATTGCTTCTGGGGGGCAGGGGAGGGTGGCGATGTCCGATTTGTTGAAAACAGTGATGATTTTAAGTTGGGGGAAATCGATTTTATTAAAGGAAGCAGACGGCAAGCCTCCATCGATTACGTTGATGACAATGCTGGCTGCATTCGCTGTTTTGTAAGATCGGTCGATACCCATTCGTTCTATCTCGTCGTCGGTGTCGCGAATACCGGCGGTGTCCTGAAAGCGAATTGTATAGTCACCGAGCTCTATTGTGTCTTCTATGATGTCGCGGGTTGTTCCGTGGATATCGCTCACTATTGCGCGTTCATCACCGAGAAGTGCATTAAGTAGCGATGATTTGCCGGCGTTTGTGGGGCCCGTGATGGCCACGGGAATTCCGTTTTTGATAGCGCTGCCGCTCTGGAAGGAATTTACAAGGCGTTCGATTTCTTTTTTTGTTTCGCCTGCGAGGATAAGGAGCCGTTCGCGAGATGCGAATTCTACGTCTTCTTCCGAAAAATCGAGTTCAAGTTCAAGCAAACTTGCAAGGTCGATGAGGTCATTGCGCAGCCTGTCGAGGCGTTTAGATATCGAGCCTCTCATCTGGTTGATGGCTATGCGGTGTGCTGCGCGCGACGACGATGCTATTATGTCGGCCACGGCTTCAGCCTGAGCGAGGTCAAAGCGTCCTGAGGCAAAGGCCCGCCGAGTAAATTCACCAGGCTCTGCCAATCGTGCCCCGGAGGCAATGAGAGAGGCGATTAGTTCTCTCTGAATCCACAGCGAGCCGTGTACACTCAGTTCGACCACGTCTTCGGTTGTATATGATGCCGGTGCGCGAAATACGGTAGCAACGCCTTTGTCGAGCACGTCGCCTCTGCTGTCTTGTATCTCTCCGAGATGTGCTGTGTGACTTTTAACTTCAGCAAGCTTGCGTCCGTGCCAGATTTTGTCGCATATTTCGATGGCGGAAGGCCCGCTGACGCGGACCACGGCTATGCCTCCGGTGCCGTGAGGGGTAGATATGGCGCAGATTGTGTCGTTGGAAAGTGTCATGTTCAGTTCTTGCGGTTTCTCCATTGGCGAAAGTTTGCCTGTGATTCTATTTCATTTTCGATGTCGTCGGGAAGACAGCTGAAGAAGTCGAAGCCGGTGATTTCTTCTATTTGGTCGACAGTTACTGTCATTGCCTCGAGCCCTTCTTCGGGCGAGCCGTTTTCCATGATGAAGCCGATCGCTCTGGGTGGTATGGCGTAGGGCGCAAATATTACTTTGAAGAAGCGCTCCGGTACCGGAATCTGCGACTCTCCTATTGTCCGGGGCATCCGGTCGGTAAGAATGGGGCCGCATGCAATGATAAGCAGACTGTCGTGGCGTACCCATTCGCGGCATTTGTTTTCAAGTGATGACCATCGTCCACCGTTAAGAGAGTGTGTCTGCGGCGATATGTTTGTAAGATAGTGTGAATCGCTCATGGCGACTGAGTCCCATTTCATGTCGCCGGCAGGCACCATGTGTCCCCGGTCGAAGCCTGATTTGCGGTAGTCGTCGGTAGTAGGACAACCAAGCACGTCGGGGTCCTGTCGGAATTTTGACACCCTAGGCAGCGTACCGTCCGCTTTTTCTTCGGTCAGTTCCCAGATTCCGTAATTTGGCTGGTGCATCGTAGGGTTGAACGATATGTCGAATCCTTTGTAGCTGAGCTTTATCTCGGGCGTTTCATCGGGTATGGAAACTTCCAAGAGACAGCTTATTTCAGGACGGTTTTCCCGATAATCGTTGTTGCGCCTTTCGCGAACTTGCCTGCCGCAATATGTGATACATGATGCCAGCAACAAGCCGGCTAATGATATTAACAAAACGGCTTTGACGCGAGCTCTGAGTCTGAAAGGCCGTTGCTTGCGCCGGGCTTTGTAGATATGTCGTTTACCGGCCATTATTTATGATTTTTGTAAGTGAACCGGATAATTTTGAGATATCCTCCGGATCGATTCGTGCCGAAAGGCTGAAACGCAGCCGGTCGGTACCCGGTGGGACTGTAGGAGTGCGGACGGGAAGAACCGAAAAATAGTCTTCAGCCAATGCTTTTGACCATTCTACGGCTTTGACCGGCGTTCCTGCAATCAGCGGCTGTATATGACCTCCCCGTTGTGAGCCACCGAAGGTTGCGAGGATCTGAGCCAGCCTGAGACCGAGAGCATGCAGTTTCTCCCGCTGTGAATCCATTCCGAGCATGGCCCGGAATGCAAACTCACTCCACGCGATGTTGAACGGGGGGAGTGCGGTAGAAAATATCAGGCTACGGGCTTTGTTGACCAGAAATGAACGCATTTTATTGTTAACGATAGCGTAAGATCCGGTCGAACCGAGGGCTTTGCCGAGAGTGCCGATGATGATGTCGACATCATTTCTGCGAACCGAGGCCGCAACAATACCGAGGCCGCCGGGACCTTCCACTCCGACTGCGTGGGCTTCGTCGATGTAAAGGATGGCAGACGGCAGCGAGCGCTTGACTTCGGCAAGAGCATCGATGTCACTTTTATCGCCGTCCATACTGTAGATGCTTTCGGCGATTATTATTATGTTTTCATACTCGGTCGCAGCTTTGGCCGCGAGTTTTCCGAGATGCTGGTAGTCATTATGCCGAAAACGTCCGAAAGGAGCTCCGGATAGTTTTATTCCGTCGATAATGCTCGCATGTACCAGCTTATCGGCAAGGATATATGTGTTTCTCAATGAACCAAGCGCTCCAACGATACCACTGTTGGCATGGTAACCGCTGTTAAAAAGCAGAGCAGGGGAGCCGTAAACCTGTTCAAGAAGTTTTTCGAAACGGCTGAAGGTAGTCTGTCGTGCAGCGAGCAAGCGCGATGCCGATGCCGACAGCGACAGCTTAGTAATTTCTTCTCTTGCGAGGAAATCTTCACGGAGTTTGCTGTCGGCAGCTATGCCGAGATAGTCGTTCGAACTTAGATCGATTACCGAATCCGGGGTATCGGTGGCCGGAATAGTGCGGAGATTTCCCTGGTTATGGAGGCATCGGAGAATGTTGTCAATAGTTTCGTTCATTGTTCAGAATTTCTATCATTGCTCTGCAAAGAGTGCGGAGTTGTGTATCGCTCACGATGTATGGGGGCATGATGTAGGCTTTTGTTCCGAAAGGACGAATCCACACACCGCGTTTCACACATTCTTTCTGGAAAATGCCTACGTCGACGGGTCGTCTGAGTTCGACCACGCCAATAGAGCCTAAAACGCGTACATCGGCTACACCGGGCATGTCTGACGCCTGTGCGAGCTCTTCCCGGAGAATTTTTTCGATTTCAGCCACACGCGCCGCCATGTCCTGTTCGGCAAGCATTTTCGCCGATTCGACGGCGACCGCGCAGGCCAGAGGATTTGCCATGAATGTAGGCCCGTGCATGAGCACACCGGCCTCGCCGCATGATATTGTGTCGGCTACATCCTTGGTTGTAAGCACAGCGCTCATAGTCATGTAGCCGGCCGTAAGACCTTTGCCTATACACATTATGTCGGGCTCAACGCCTGCATGCTCCCATGCAAATTGCCGGCCTGTACGCCAGAAGCCGGTAGCTATTTCATCAAAAATCAGTAGAATGCTGTATTTGTCGCACAGTCGGCGAAGTTGCCGCAAATATTCAGGATTGTAAAACCACATTCCGCCCGCACCTTGTACAATGGGCTCGAGGATGAAAGCTGCAAGTTCGTCCGATTTTTCTCTGAAAAGGTCTTCGACTGGTTTTATGTCATCGGGATTCCACTTCCCGTCGAATCTTGAGGTCGGCTGTGGGACGAAGAATCGGACCGGCAACGCCGAACCGAAGGCGCCGTGCATGCCTGTTATGGGGTCGCATACGCTCATGGCGTTCCAGGTATCGCCATGGTAACCGCTCCTTATTGTGGCAAAGTTTGTCTTGTGGTGATCTCCTGAGCTGCTTATTGCTGCCTGAACCGCCATTTTCATTGCCACCTCCACAGCCACCGAACCCGAATCAGCGTAAAAAATATTGTGCATCGACGGCGGAGCCATCGATAGAAGTATTTTACCAAGTTCAATCGCCGGGTCATGGGTGAAACCACCAAACATCACATGGCTCATACGGCTTATCTGTTCGGCCGCGGCTTTGTTTAGGCGCGGATTATTATAGCCATGGATCACACACCACCACGATGACATTCCGTCGATAAGTTCTGTACCGTCAGCAAGAGTTATTACGGCACCGTCGGCTCTGCTCACTCTGTAGGTTGGCAGAGGGGCGATTGTTGAGGTATAAGGGTGCCAGAGATGTTCGCGGTCCCAGGCATCATGCACTGAAATATCTTTTTCCATGATACAAAGGTACGAAAAAGTTGCCACACGTCGTATGGGCCTGTTTCGCTTCGGTATTATTTGTCAGGATGGTCGAATAGTTTGTCTTCTTCGTCAAGATGGTAGTATTTGGCAAGCATCGCTATGAAGCGCGAGATTTGATCGATGGCTTTCGCCGTTTCGGGGTTTATCTCCTTGTGTTGGAGGCGTAGCAGAAGAGTGCCGTAGAGGGCATTGAAACAGGTCTCTATCTCGCCTGAACGGGCATTTCCTGCTTTTGCACGAAGTTCGACTATGAATGGCAGTGTATTATAGAATTCCTTGCGGTATTTATCGAATTTCGGATCGTTTAAAATACGGATATGCAACTGGGCCAGATCGCCGAGAATGTTTCTGTTCATTTGCAGATGCCCCGAAGCAGTTACATTTTCGCGCCGCATCATGTCGATAAGCGATTCGTACCATTCAGCCATAGCCGTTAGCTGTTTTTCATCAATAGGGAAATGAGAAATTACATTTTCCTTTATTTTATCAATGTCGAGGTTGTTGGCACGGATAAGATCCTCGATCTGCCACATATAGATGAGGTATTCGGCAATGTTTTCTTTTCGTTTCTGTGATGCTATTATCATCGTAGTCGGTTTGAGTTTAATAAAAATAACAAATTACCGGCGGATTTGACTTCTCAGTCTATCCGCCAGCAGTGCTGTTTCAGTTATTCAGCTATTATGAAAACAGTTAATTACTATGTTCTGTCTATATGACGCTGATAACTGTGAAAAGTTACACCGGATAGGAAAATTTAACAGTTTTCTATCCCGTTTAAGCATGTAGGCGGCTTCCGATAAGCTGACGGCAGTTGATTATTTGAACTGTTCTATCGTTTTTCTGATAGCGGTAAGATGCATGAGCAGCGACTCGAGGAGGTCAAGGCGAAGCATGTTTGCACCGTCGCTTTTTGCAACCGACGGATTGTGGTGGGTTTCGATGAATATGCCGTCGGCTCCGACAGCTATAGCAGCGCGTGCTATAGTCTCGATAAGCTCGGGTTTACCACCTGTCACGCCTCCGGCTGTGTTAGGCTGCTGAAGAGAGTGAGTACAGTCCACAATCACAGGCGTACCGCAGCCCTGTTGCATTTCCGGAATACCGCGATAGTCGACGATTAGATCTCCGTAGCCGAAAGTAGTGCCTCGGTCGGTGACCGCGATGTCGTTGTTTCCGCAGGAGCGTACTTTATCGACTGCAAACTTCATTGAACCCGGCGCCAAAAATTGCCCTTTTTTGATGTTCACGGCTTTGCCGGTTCTGGCTGCTGCGATAAGAAGGTCGGTCTGCCGGCAGAGGAAAGCCGGTATCTGAAGGATATCGACGAAATCAGCGGCCATAGCGGCCTCCTGAGGCTCATGGATATCGGTGACCACCGGTACGCCGAGTTCTCGGCCTACGCCAGCGAGAATTGTCAGGGCTTCGATATCGCCTATGCCTTGAAAAGAATCGAGACGGCTGCGGTTCGCCTTTCGGTAGCTGCCTTTGAAGACAAACGGTATGCCCAGCGGCTCGCAGATACTTTTGATTTTGCGACCTATATTGTAAGCCATTTCTTCGCCTTCGATGACACATGGTCCCGCAAGAAGGAAGAAATTGTTCTGTGAACTCAGACGGTTGAATAAATTATCCATTTCGATGCTTATATTAAGATGAAATTCTTAATCTAAAACTTTAGACGTTCTTTCCAAAGGCTTGATTGACAATATGAACTGTGTCAAGGCCGACTAAGGCGGCTGTTTCAGTGCGCAGCCGGTTGTCGCCCATTGTAACAGCGATAAAACCGGCTTTTCGGCAGATATCGATTTCCTCCGGTGTGAAATCGCCTTCGGGGCCAATGAGAATGTCCGTGTCCATTGCCGGTTGGCAGGCGCATGCCAGAAGACGGCGTTCGGAAACGGCGTCGCACCAGCCTACAAATCGCTGAGAACCGGGAGCGACTGCTCCAAGGTATGCTTTCAGCGGAGTCATCTCATGGATTACTGGCATGACTGCTTTGAGCGACTGTTTCATTGCCGACACAGCTATCTTTTCGAGGCGTTCGGTATTTATCTGCCTGCGCTCAGAGCGCTCCGTAAGAACCGGTATAAATTCATCGACGCCTATTTCAACAGCTTTTTCAACAAGCCACTCCATGCGGTCGATGTGTTTTGTAGGAGCCACGGCAAGCCGAATATTAGGAGTCCATACCTTGGGGAGGGGAATCCGCTCCATGATTTCAACAACTGCCGATTTATGATGTTCGGTGATAAGACGACAGCGATAGAGAAAGCCGACGCCGTCGACTACCTCGATTTCGTCGCCGGCTTTCTTCCGTAGCACCCGCACAGCATGTGCGCTCTCCGATTCCGGCAGCGTCATGCGGGTCGTTATTTCAGGAGCGTAGAACCGTATCATCAGATGCTGTCACTTTCCTTGTTTTCGAATTCTTTTTCTTTCCTTGAACTCAGTTGAGCGATGTCGCCTTTTTTCTCATGGAAGATGAAAAGGAAGAGTACCGCCACAACCATGGCATATGCGGCGAAGATGAACCACGATTCACGCCAGCCGTCGAGCTGCTGAACTGTGTCGAGTCCCGGTTTAAACACAAGTTTATTGACCACGCATGTGCCGGCGAGAAATGTACCTACCGATGCGCCGATACCATTTGTCATGAGCATGAAAAGACCTTGGGCCGACGAACGCTGGGCTGCACTTGTCTGCATGTCAACATAAAGGCCTCCCGAAACATTGAAAAAGTCGAAAGCTACGCCGTAGACGATACATGATAGAATGAGAAATACCACGCCCGATGAACTTGTGTCGCCAACGCCGAAGAATCCGAAGCGAAGTACCCATGCGAACATTGCCATGAGCATGACACCTTTTATTCCGAAACGTTTGAGGCAGAAAGGAATGGCCAGAATGCACAAAGCTTCGGCACATTGCGAAATCGAAATGAGGAAAGTGGCGTTCTGCGCCCACCAGTCGGTGCTGAAACCGGGAACGTTGGTGAAGTGATAGATGAACGACGAGCCGTAGCTGTTGGTAATCTGTAGCGAAACGCCGAGCAGCATACTGAAAATAAAGAAAATGGCCATGTCTTTACGCCGGAAAAGTCTGAATGCTTTCAGACCGAGAGCTTCGGAGAGACTGCGAGATGCACCTTTATTGACAGGACAACTCGGCAGCGTCAGACAGTAGGCCGCAAGAATAAGGCTCAGTACACCTGATGTGTAGAACTGGGTGTAGCTGTGCTGAATTGCAGTTCCGTCGATATACACGAAATTTACGAAAAGTTCGGCGCAGATAAATCCTATTGTTCCGAGTGTGCGGATAGGCGGAAAGTCATTTATAGTACTCAGCTGATTCTTTTCAAGACCATTGAACGCCACCGAGTTGCTCAGACCGATTGTGGGCATGAAGAACGCTACAGACAGAGTATAGAGCGTGAAAATTGTACCGAACTCAAGTGTTCCGCCGGCTGCCAGCTCGCCTGCCGCCACGAAGCCAGTGGCAATCATGAAGCCTCCTGCAAGAAGGTGGCAGATACTCAGGGTGATCTGAGCCGGAATCCAGCGATCGGCGATTATGCCGATAAGGGCCGGCATAAAGATCGAGACAAGACCCTGAACGGTGTAGAACCAGAATACATAGTCGGCAAGCCCGTGAGATCCCAGAAACATACCCATTGAAATGAGGTATGCGCCCCATACGGCGAACTCGAGGAAGTTCATCGTCGCGAGCCTTGCTTTGATGTTGAAGTTTTTCATTATGTGTTGATATGTTAGATTTCAGCGTCGGAGATACCTTTCTTGCGGTTTAGAATTTTACTTATCCGTTCGGCCTCTTCGTATTCTTCTTTGTCGATTAGCTCTGCCAGAGTCTGTTCAAGCTGTTCGATGGTGAAATTTTCGGGTTTGGGCTCGGCGTGGTAGCCGGAAGTGCTTTCTTCGCCCATTTCTGCTTCGGCTGTATCTTCCGAGGCTTCTGTCTGCAAATCCTCGTCGGCAATGACGAAGCCGGTAGTTCGCAGAATATCTTCAGTGGTGTAGATGGGTGTTTCGGTACGCATGGCTATGGCTATGGCGTCGGACGTTCTCGAATCTATAACAACTGTCCTGTCTCCGTCGCTGAAAGTGATTTCAGATGAAAACACACCGTTTTCGAAGCGGTAGATGAAAACCTCTTTAATCTTTACTCCGAAAGCATGGGCGAAACTCACAAATAGTTCGTGGGTGATAGGACGTGGAGGATGGATGCCTTCGATGGCTATGGCTATCGACTGGGCTTCGGGCACTCCGATGACCACCGGAATGCGGCGGCGTCCGTTTTCTTCTGCAAGGACCAAAGCATAGGCTCCGCTTTGCAACTGGCTGTATGAAAGCCCTAAGACATAAAGTCGTTTCTTGTCATCCATGGTTCCTATGTTAAACTGATTATACCCGAACCGTAGCAAATGCGGGCATCTGCGTCATAGACTGCCGCGAACTGGCCGGGCGCTATGCCCTGTACTTTTACATCGGATTCTATGACGTACTCTCTGTCGGCGCTTTCAATTTTTTTGATAATGCCGGGAAGGAAGTCGGGAGAATGCCGGTTCTTGAATCTAATGCGTGTACCATCACCGCCACCTTCGAGATGCCAGGGGTCGGCTGTTATGAAATGCATCTCGGAAAGACGCAGAATCTTGCCGTACTGCTTTTCAGTGTCATATCCCCGGGAGACATAAATCACGTTGTCTTCGGTGTTTTTACGCACTACGAACCACGGGCCGCCGCTAAGACCCAGCCCCTTGCGCTGGCCGATAGTGTGAAACCAGTAGCCGCGGTGCTCGCCGAGTTTGCGACCGGTTTCAATTTCTATTATCGGACCCGGGCGCTCACCTAAATGACGGCGTATAAAATCGTTATAGTTGATTTTGCCGAGAAAGCATATGCCCTGTGAGTCGCGACGCAGGGCGTTTGGAAGCTTGGCTTCGGCTGCTATGCGGCGCACCTCGGCCTTAGGAATGTCGCCGAGCGGGAAAATGATATGTTCGAGTTGCTTTCCTGAAATCCGAGCCAGAAAATCAGTCTGGTCTTTTACCGGATCAACGGCCGTTGCAAGCCATTTGAGGCCGTTTCCGTCGATGTATGTCGATGCGTAGTGGCCTGTAGCAGTCTGGGCGAATTCACGGCCCCAGCGGTCTTCGAAATATCCGAATTTGATAATGGAATTACACATTATATCCGGATTTGGCGTCAGACCGGCGCGCACAGTCCGCAAGGCATATTCCATCACATTGTCCCAATATTCCTGATGCAGAGTCACGATGTCGAACGGCAGTCCGTAGCGTCTGGCTATGAGGGTACACATCTCGATGTCCTCTTCTGCCGAACAGTCTCCTTCGTCGTTGTCCATGCCTATGCGGATATAGAACAGGTGCATGGGCATCCCCTGTTCATACAGACGGTGGACAGCGACAGCACTGTCCACACCGCCGGATATCAGGACGGCTGTTGTTCCGGAGCAATTCATCGGTTCCGTCTGTTGTTTTTAGAGTTGATCACCTGATAGGCCGCATTCAGGAAGTGGTCGACAGGAACATTCTTGACGAGAACCTTATGCTCTTTATTGAGAAACAGGAACTGCGGAGTGTCTCTCAGATCAAAATAGAGGTCGGCATCGGGCATTGCGCCTACAATCCACGTGTCAGGATAGGAGGATACGGCATTTTTCCATTGTTCGTCATCGGCTTCGCCCGGATAGATGCTTACAATAGTCATTTCGCCTGATTTGATGAGCTGATTAATGTTGTAGTCGGCGCTGAGACGTACCCGTGCCATGTTGCAGTCGGCGCAATCGGGCTCGTTGATGAAAATCAGTACAGAACCTTTGTCGGCTTCGGCAAGACTACCTTTCGAGCCATCTGGACGTATGAATTTGAGATCGGGTACAATGGCGCCAAGGCCGGACGTTTCTATTACTTTTGTCTGGGCAGCAAAACGGCTTTTGTCAGCTTTGGAAATTTTTTTGTTGTTGGCTGCAGCTTTGGCAAAAGGCAGGTAAGTTTCTTCCGAACGATATTGCGACGTGTCGGAATACATCCAGCTTTCGGCCAGTTCTGCCAGACGGAGAGTCTGAGGGCCCGATTTTGACACACGTGCCAGCAGCCGGTCGATAGCAGCATGAACGGTATCGGCGGATGCGAGCGGAAGAACTGCGGTAAATTCGCCGAAAGCCGTATTGAGCTGTTCGGGGAAGAGTATTGCCTGTTCGAAGTTTGTACGGTCCCAGAATCGGTTGACAATAAAGTCGCAGCGCGGCTGTAGGTTCATCAGCGTATCGGGGGGTACAGGTCGGGGTATCAGTTCGTTGTCTGTAGTCGACGCGGAAGCGGCGATGCCCGCGAAAAGAAGAATGTATGTTATAAAACGTTTAAGCATGGTTTGCAGAATTTATTTCCACAAAGTTAGAAAAAAATCCTATAAAAGCCAAAAAAGGGCTGAAAGCCCGCTGAAATTAGTTCTGGAGCAAGAACCGGGCTTCATCGGCAAGCATCGCGGCGATTCTTGCAGTGAGTGGAGCAGGGGATTTCAGTTCTTGCTCTGCTGCGGCCAAAGCTTCGGCCGGCCGGGATGCCACGAGATTGAAGAACAGCCGTAGCCCGGTGTAGCGGTCCATTTCTTTGGCGGAACTAACCAGTTCGGCGGCAAGGTCTGCGGCGAAGTCTTTGTGGCGCAGCAACCGGTGGCAAAGTATGTCGGCAATTTCCGGGGTGGGGATCATGGCTATCCATCTTAGAGCAGTGTCCCTGTTGAACTGCGCGCGCGGATAGATCATTGGAGCCAGAAGCATGCTCTCGCGGGTTGTATTGTTTGCCCACAGACGGTCTGCAAGTTCTGCCGTGTGTTCGGTAGCGTCAGCTATTTCGACGATTTGGGGAAGATTGAGGCCGAAAATTATTTTAAAAGGAGAACCACTCTTGCGGAGTGTGTCGCTTATTATACCGTTTCTCATGGCAAAAAAGTGCCGTTTTACGGTCTGCATGGGGCTGTAGGCTCTTTGTGGTGTTTCCATTTTGTACGGTGTGGAGGTTTGTGTGGTGCAAATTTACGTTCTTTGCTCAAATATTTTTGCTCTCTTGCAGCGTAAAATTTGGCAGAATGCAAAAAAAAGTGTAACTTTGAACAAGAAAAGGACCAAAAGGCCATAAAAAAATAGAATACAATATATAATAACGGATATGCCCAACAACGATTTTAGAAATTTTGCCGTTCAGCATAAAGGACTCAACGGTCTGGCGCTGGATCAATATACCTCTTTTATATCGAGTGCCGCGTCACCAGTGGCGTCGTACATTAATCCTACTATCATGGAGGAGCGCTCGCTCAACGTGACGCAGATGGATGTTTTTTCGCGTCTAATGATGGACCGCATCATCTTTCTTGGTACCGACGTCAATGATTACACTGCCAATGTGATTCAGGCACAGCTCCTTTATCTTGATTCGGCTGATCCCGGCAAAGATGTGTCGATCTACATCAATTCTCCCGGCGGTTCGGTTTATGCAGGTCTTGGCATCTACGATACTATGCAGATTATTCACAGCGACGTTTCCACCATCTGCACCGGCATGGCGGCGTCGATGGCCGCCGTACTTCTTGTAGCGGGAGAGAAGGGCAAACGTTTTGCATTGCCTCATTCGCGCGTGATGATTCATCAGCCGATGGGTGGCGCACAGGGCCAGGCTTCGGATATGGAAATCACCGTCAGGGAAATCAAGAAACTCAAAGCCGAACTCTACCACATCATTGCCTCGCACTCCGGTCAGCCTCTCGAAAAAGTAGAGAAGGATTCCGACCGCGACTATTGGATGACGGCGCAGGAAGCTCTCGACTACGGCATGATTGACCGTGTTCTTGAAAAAGCACAGAAATAATGGCTAAGAAATTAGTTCCCCACTGCAGTTTTTGCGGACGCACAGAGGCGCAGGGAGCGACATTGTTGCCCTCGCCTCTGGAAGATGCTCATATCTGC
>CABQCA010000059.1 GCA_902462525.1 uncultured Porphyromonadaceae bacterium
CGGGGACCGAACACACGGCCGCCGCCTACGAGGACGGGCGAGTTGATGTCGCCGATACGGCTGCCGCCGCCGCCTTTCTGCTTGTGGAGCTTGCGGGTGGAACCGCTCACTTCGCTACGTTCTTTGCTCTTGTGTGTGCCCTGACGCTGGTTGGCGAGATACTGCTTCACATCGAGATAGAGGGCGTGCTCGTTGGGCTCGATGGCGAATACTTCGTCATTGAGTGTCACGCGGCCTGTTTCCTGGCCTTGCTGGTTGTAAAGTGCGAGTTCCATGATTACTTTTCGATTAATACGATTGAACCCTTGCTGCCGGGGATGGAGCCCTTAATCATGATGAGGTTGTGCTCGGGTATAACTTTGATGACCTGAAGGTTCTGGACGGTTACGCGTTCGTTGCCCATCTGACCTGCCATGCGCATGCCTTTGAAGACCTTCGCAGGGTAGGAGCAGGCGCCTACCGAACCGGGTGCGCGCAGACGGTTGTGCTGGCCGTGTGTGCTCTGGCCCACACCGCCGAAACCGTGGCGTTTCACTACGCCCTGGAAACCTTTGCCTTTGCTGGTGCCGATAACGTCGACGAAGTCGGCTTCTGTGAAGAAGTCAGCTCCGATGGTGTCACCGAGCTTGTAGGTGTCACCAAATCCTTTGAACTCGGCCAAGTGGCGCTTGGGTTCTACTCCGGCTTTCTTGAAGTGGCCGATTTCGGGCTGGGTGAGGTGCTTTTCCTTCACATCACCGAAGCCCAGCTGCAGAGCGGCATAGCCGTCCGATTCCACTGTCTTAACCTGAGTAACCACACAAGGACCTACTTCGATAACAGTGCACGGCACATTGCGGCCGTCGGCACTGAAAACGGATGTCATTCCGATTTTTCTTCCAATTAATCCTGGCATTTCTCTGTTGGTTTGTTATTGTTTATCTGTATGAGGTGTCGTTTGATGTGCATCAGCACTTGATTTCTACTTCCACGCCGCTGGGAAGTTCGAGCTTCATGAGAGCGTCGACGATTTTGGGAGTGGCGTTGTAGATGTCGATAAGACGCTTGTAGCTGCTGAGCTGGAACTGCTCGCGGCTCTTCTTATTGACGAATGTTGAGCGGTTGACCGTGAAGATACGCTTGTGGGTGGGCAGGGGAATGGGACCGCTGATAACCGCGCCGATGCTCTTCACTGTCTTTACGATCTTCTCGGCGCTCTTGTCAACGAGAGTGTGATCGTAAGATTTAAGTTTGATACGGATTACGGGAGTCATATAGTGTTGTATTTTTTATTTTTATTTAAGAAGGTCCACACGGCCCTGGCACTCGGTGAGTACCTCCTTGGCGATGGAAGTCGATACTTCGGAATAGTGCGAGAAGCTCATGGTCGAGGTTGCGCGGCCCGAGGTGATGGTACGCAGAGCTGTCACATAGCCGAACATTTCGGCAAGAGGCGCCTTGGCTTTTACCACGCGGGCGCCCGAACGGCTGCTTTCCATGCCTTCTACCTGACCGCGGCGTTTGTTGAGGTCGGAGATAACGTCGCCCATCGATTCCTCGGGGGTGACAACTTCGATCTTCATGATAGGCTCGAGCAGAACGGGACCGGCCTTTTCGCAGGCTTTCTTGAAGGCCTGGATAGCGCAGAGTTCGAACGACAGCTGGTCGGAGTCGACAGGATGGAACGAACCGTCGAGTACGGTCACCTTGAGGTGCTCCACAGGGTAGCCGGCGAGAACGCCGTTCTTCATAGCTGTGGTGAAGCCTTTCTGGATCGAGGGAATGAATTCCTTGGGAATGTTGCCGCCCTTCACTTCGTCGACGAACTGAAGATTGCCTTCGAAACCTTCGTCGACGGGTTCTACACGAACGATGATGTCGGCGAACTTACCGCGGCCGCCGGTCTGCTTCTTGAATACCTCGCGAAGTTCGACAGGACGGGTGATTGCTTCCTTGTAGGTAACCTGCGGACGGCCCTGGTTGCACTCTACCTTGAATTCGCGGCGGAGACGGTCGATGATGATATCAAGGTGAAGCTCGCCCATACCGGAGATAACGGTCTGGCCGGTTTCTTCGTTGGTCTGCACACGGAAGGTGGGATCCTCTTCGGCGAGCTTCTGGAGGCCGACGCCGAGCTTGTCGAGGTCTTTCTGGGTTTTGGGCTCTACTGCGATACCGATCACGGGTTCGGGGAACTCCATGGCTTCGAGAACTATAGGATGTTCTTCGTCGCAGAGGGTGTCGCCGGTGCGGATATCCTTGAAACCTACGCCTGCGCCGATATCACCGCAGCCGATCTGCTCCTTGGCATTCTGCTTGTTGGAGTGCATCTGGAAGAGGCGGCTCACACGTTCCTTCTTGCCGGAACGTGCGTTGAGCACATAGGAGCCAGCATTGACGTCGCCCGAGTAAACGCGGAAGAAGCACAGACGGCCTACATAGGGGTCGGTGGCAATCTTGAATGCCAGCGCGCACATGGGAGAATCGCTGCTGGGCTCGCGGGTGACAATTTCATCGGGATTATCCAGCGAACGGCCTTCGACAGCGCCGCTGTCGACCGGGCTGGGCAGATAAGCGCACACAGCATCGAGGAGGCACTGAACGCCTTTGTTCTTGAACGATGAGCCGCAGATCATCGGCACGAGGTCCATCGAAAGGGTGGCCTTGCGGAGAGCACGCTTGATTTCTTCGACAGTAATGGTGGAGGGATCGTCGAAGTATTTTGCCATGAGATCGTCGTCGTATTCGGCGATTTTCTCAAGCATCTTGTCGCGCCACTCCTCGGCTTCGGCCTGAAGCGATGCGGGAATCTCGTCTACTTCGTAGTCAGCGCCCATAGTCTCGTCGTGCCAGAAGATAGCCTTCATCTGGATAAGGTCGACAACGCCCTTGAAAGTCTCTTCAGCACCGATAGGGATCTGAATAGGACAGGGATTGGCGCCGAGGACATCCTTGAGCTGACGCACAACCTCGAAGAAGTTGGCGCCCGAACGGTCCATCTTGTTCACGTAGCCGATACGGGGCACATTGTATTTGTCGGCCTGGCGCCATACGGTTTCGCTCTGAGGCTCAACACCGCCCACAGCGCAGAAAGCGGCGACAGCACCGTCGAGAACACGCAGCGAACGCTCCACCTCGACGGTGAAATCGACGTGTCCCGGGGTGTCTATAAGGTTGATTTTGAATTTTTCGTCGTTGTACTTCCAGAAAGTAGTAGTAGCGGCCGAGGTAATGGTGATGCCTCGTTCCTGCTCCTGCTCCATCCAGTCCATGGTAGCGGCACCGTCGTGCACCTCACCGATTTTGTGCGTAAGGCCTGTATAGAAAAGGATACGCTCCGATGTGGTGGTTTTACCGGCGTCGATGTGGGCCATGATGCCGATGTTGCGGGTATACTTAAGAAGTTCGTCAGATTTTGCCATTTCAGGAATATCGATTATGAATTATCAATTAAAGAAAGGCTCTTAGAAACGGAAGTGAGCGAAAGCACGGTTGGCCTCGGCCATCTTGTGCATGTCTTCCTTACGCTTGAAAGCGCCGCCCTGCTGGTTGTAGGCGTCAACGATTTCGGCAGCGAGCTTGTCGGCCATCGTCTTGCCGCCACGTTTGCGGGCATAGAGAATTAGATTCTTCATCGATATCGATTCCTTGCGGTCGGCGCGGATCTCGGTAGGCACCTGGAAGGTGGCACCGCCCACGCGACGGCTCTTCACTTCTACCTGAGGCGTAACGTTCTCGAGGGCTTTTTTCCAGATTTCGAGGGCGCTGAGCTCTTCGTTGGGCATTTTCGACTTCACAGTCTCGAGTGCGGTGTAGAAGATGGTGAAGGCGGTAGATTTCTTACCGTCGTACATGAGGTGGTTGACAAATTTTGTCACACGCACTTCGTTGAAAACGGGATCGGGGAGAATGACCCGTTTCTTAGGCTTTGACTTTCTCATTAGAGTGTCTCGGTGTTGTTGTTTTTGATTGCTTGGTTGCTTGCTTCGTTCGTCTTCAGCTTGCGGCCTCTGCCGCGGGCTTACTCAACCAAAAGGTTTGCTGCAAGAAATGCAAAAACGAGTTAAAGATAAATTTGTTTAATCTCGCGGTGCGTTCAGAGTCGCTTCACCCGCCTTACACGAAGGCAGATTACTTCTTGGCTGCACCGGCCTTGGGACGCTTGGCTCCGTACTTGGAGCGGCGCTGTGTGCGGTCCTTCACACCGGCGGTATCGAGTGTGCCGCGGACGATGTGATAGCGTACACCGGGAAGATCCTTCACACGGCCGCCACGAACCAGAACGATCGAGTGTTCCTGCAGGTTGTGACCTTCGCCGGGAATGTAGGAGTTGACTTCCTTACCGTTGGTGAGACGTACACGGGCAACCTTACGCATTGCCGAGTTAGGTTTCTTGGGGGTGGTGGTGTACACGCGCACGCATACGCCGCGACGCTGGGGGCACGAGTCCAGAGCGGGGCTCTTGCTCTTGTCTACCAGGCTGACACGTCCTTTGCGTACTAATTGCTGAATACTGGGCATCTTAGTTTGTTTGTGTTATACTTATAGTTTCTCTTTTGTTTCTGTTTCTCGTTTTTGTGCCGGAGAGCCGCAGGCTTTTTATACGTTCACAACGCCACCCATTGCTTTATCTCTCAATCGATTAGCAACGGAGCGGCATATCTGCGTACTCTTCAACGCCGCAAAATTAGCAATTATTTGGCTAACTACCAAACATTTTGCTCTTTTTCCACAAAAAAAAATTCAAGTCCCGTTCAAACTACGGCTCACGCCCAATGTTAAACAAAGTTAAAAATAGAATTTGTCATGCAGTCTTCTGCATTTAGCGCTATCAGAATAATAAAAAAGCATTTTAAAACATCGGTTTCCCGACCGGAATTGCTTATATTTGCAAATCCTGATACCGGCATATGAAAAGAATGACTCTGACGGAGCTGCCTAAGAAGTTCAGAGATCATGGAAAACCAAGCTCTTACTGCCCGGTAACTTTCAATTCTGTGAGAAGTTTCACAAACCTGGCAACATCAACTTCGCCATCGATAAAGTCAAGTGAAGAGTGTATGGCATCGGGCGAGGAAGTGCCTATTGCCCAGTCGACTAACAGCGACTTTTCAAGCATATACGTCCTAATCCCGTCTTTCGCAGTCACGAAGGCAACATACAGACACAGAGGCGCTTCCTCCGGTTCCGGAAACGTCCACACATACATAGTCTTATCGTCTGTATCGACTGCCGTCACCTCGATTTGCAAGTTGGAGAAAGGCGACTTGTAACCGTTTTTCTCAGGCATATCGACATTTGCGAAACCAGGCTCCGAAAAGACTTCCGCCTGATCGGCAGGCACCACAGACGCAACCAATGGCAGCCATTTGAAGAAATAATCGTAAAGACGCAGCGGCTCAAGAGGCGTCCGAATCCTGTTTTCAAGTTCGGCAACACTCTGTTTGGCCTCTTCGCTCATACACTCCGAATCCTTAATTTCGCTGCATATGTTCAATGCAGCCACAGTATCGCCTTCAACAAAATTCACATAAGCCATATTATAACGCACAAGGCCGTCGCAAGGCTGCAGTTCAAAAGCACGGCTCATATATCCGAGGGCTGTTTTGGAATCGCCGGTATTGAAAGCTATGCCGCCCATAAGATTAAGAAGCTCTACGTTTTCGGGAAATCGCACAAGAGCTTTGCGGCCAAGAGCGGCAGCCATAGCCACCGCCGCCGTGTCGCCCTCCATATACATGCTGCGGGCATAATCGAAAGCAGCGTTCGAAATAATGCTCTCAGCCGAATCGCCCAAAACTGCCCCATTGGTCCAGCGCCAGTCACAGTCGCTGCAACTCAACACATTGCCTATCGCGTCGTACACCGTATTCCATTCACCGAAAAAAGACGCGGCACCAGCCTTGCCCAAACAGAAATCAAGACGCTCGGGAAAGGCGCCAATTCCACGCTCGATTTCGGCAATGGCAACGCGATAGAGAGAATCGTCCCGCACTATCCTCTCTGCCATGGAGCCGACTTTATTGCCGAGTGAATCGGTGAGGATAAACGCCTCTCCTTCCGGAAGAGTATCGTCTGTCAGTTCTATAACCGATTGCTGCGCCCGATTGAGCAGAAGATTAAAGCGCGCGGGATACAGCTCGGGGTCGTCGGGCAATGACGCCTCCCATAGCCGGAGCAGGCTGTCGGCCTCTTCTAAACGATCGTCGCCGAATGCATTTTTGAATGCCGAAGGGTAGTCTGTGGCAAAACACGCCACAAACATTGCGGCAAAAACTAAAAGCACAAGTTTCTTCATAGCGATAAAAGGTTACTGTTCAACTGTTATGCGGAAAGGCGAATTATACCGAAGAATCGCGTTCCTGATTATGGCCGGACCTATCGGAAATTGCTCAGCGAGCGGTTTGCCCGGCGCACGCGGTCGGCGTCGACCTTGAGTACTTTGCGGTCGTATGTCATCAGGCCGTTGACTTCATTCTCCACGTCGGTAGTCTGAGTATAGACGGCCCCTGTGTAGCCGCTACGGGCAAGGCGCAGAAGGTCGTCGACATATTTCACATAGAGGTCGGTCACTTCGGCGGAACTGTTGAACTTCACGTAGCCCCAGTTGCGGTCGGGAGACCACACATGTCCTTTCACCGCCAAGCCTATGCCGCCGTATTCGCCGAGCACATTGGCACGGCCCGGATCGATAAGCAGCATCTGCGGGTCGGGATAATGGTGTATATCGAGCATATCCCCAACAGGATAGTGGTTGCCGCCGCTGGCCGGGTTGACAAGACGCGTGGGGTCGTATTCCTTTGTCCAGCCGACAATTTCAGGCGTCTTGAACTGCCCCCATCCTTCGTTGAAAGGCACCCATACGGCAATCGACGGATAGTTGCGCAGAGCGTCGATGATGTCCTTCCATTCGCGGCGGAAGATGGCCTCACTTTCTGGGCTGCGCGGCTTCTCGACACCGTCGAAGTAGTTGTACTGCTGCCAGTCGGCCCATCGGTCGCCGTTCGGCATATCCTGCCACACGAGTATTCCGGCGCGGTCGCAGTAGGTGTACCAAGTGGCAGGTTCCACCTTCACATGCTTTCGGATCATATTGAATCCGAGGTCTTTGGTCTTGTCGATGTCGGATATCATGGCCTCGTAGGTCGGGGCAGTATAGAGGCCGTCGGGCCACCAGCCCTGATCGAGTGGTCCGAAGTGGAAAATATCCTTGTCGTTAAGGCGGAAACGGACAATGCCATTGGAGTCGCGTGCCGTCGACACTTTGCGCATGGCTGCGTAGCTCTTCACTCTGTCGACGGTTTTGCCGCCTGAGGTGATTGTGATGTCGAGGTCATATATGGCGGGGCTGTCGGGGCTCCACAGCTTCATGTCGGCAGGCATGACCACTTCCACCGGTTCGCCTGAAACACTGCGTGCTGAAGCAATAGTACGACCGTCCTCGCTGACTGTGACTTCGGTCACCATCGATGGATCGGCGTGCGCGGGCGTGACATCGACCGCTATACGCCGGCGGTCGATGTCGGGCGTGGTATGCAGCGAAGCTATGTGGTTAGTCGCGGCCACCGGTTCGAGCCACACCGTCTGCCATATGCCGGTAACATTGGTGTAGAAACATCCCTTAGGCTTGTCGGTCTGCTTGCCCAGCGGCTGATGCCCGCTTCTCGACGGGTCGGTGACACGCACGGTGAGTGTATTCGGGCCTTTTGCATCGAGTGCCGGAGTGATGTTGAGGGAGAAGGGGGTGTACCCGCCTTTGTGCGAACCCACGCGGACATCATTCACCCACACCTCGCAGGCCCAGTCGACGGCGCCGAAATTGAGCAACACGTCCTCGCCTTTCCACGCAGCCGGCACTTTGAGACTGCGGCGGTACCACAGCGCTTCGTCCGGACTTACGGTGCGTCCTACACCCGAGAGGCTCGACTCCACGCAGTATGGCACCAGAATCTCGCCCTGCCACTGCTCGGGTTCCGCTTCGGCTGCCGGTACGATTGCGTACTGCCACAGGCCGTTGAGATTTTCCCACTCAGTTCGCTCCATCACCGGGCGCGGATAAACGTTCCACGGCTTTTCGGGAGTAACATCGGCGGCCCACTCGGTAGCGATACGGCCGCCGACCGGCTCCCAGGCCTCTGCCGCAGGCGCCATAAGCGCAGCGGCGGCTATCAGAATAATCGTTTTATTCATTGTCGGTTTAAAATTCACAAATGTACAAAACGCTTTTCAAACTACTCTTTCACCTTCTCCTGTGTCCGCGTTCAGCGGTCGATATTGAGAATAGTGGTGACCGACGGGTGACCGTTTAGCCACAGGCGGGCGCGTACCTGCCTCGGTGCGGCGTTGAATTCATCGAGGTTTATGGTTGCTCCGGGAGCTATGGCGGGCATGTCGGCTGTCGGTTCGGAGCCATCGGTGGTGATGCGTATCTCGGCATCGGGATAGGGCGAATTGATTTTGAGATAACGGCCGTCTTCGAGTTTCAGACCGGGCTGACGCACATGGTATGTCGACGACGCACTCTCCCACTTTGGAATTTCCTTGAGCACTACGGCGTGGAAATCGGGTTCGGAGTAGGTGCTGTCGGGGTTCCAGCCACGCTCGGCAAGACCGAGTATCTTTGGGAAAAGCAGCTCTTCGAGGTTGGCGGCGTCGCGGATTGTTTCCGACCATATCTGACCCTGCACGCCGAGTACTTTCGCACCTTTGACAGTGCAAAGCTTTGCCGGATAGCCGGATAGCGAAGAGAATTCGTCAGTAGTGCCGGCCCATGTGAGGCCGCGTTCATAGGGATGACGGCTGTAGCAGAGGTCGAAGTAGAAATGCTGCGCGTTGCTGAGCACAACGGGGAAACCGGCTGCGGCCACTTCATCGACCACTTTTCCGTGTCCCGTTTTCGAAAGCGTGCGCCAGCAGTTCACCGAATAGATATCGGGACGAATGGCGTCGTTGTAGTCTTTGTCGTGGTTCCATGCTATTTCCTGCCAGCCCGATGTGGGTATGTCCTTTTCGGCAAGAATACGGGCTATCCGCTTCACGAACACTGCATGCGCCTCCATGTCGGTGCTTATGCCGAGGCTGTCCTTGAGAGCCTGCACGGCAGGACTGCCGCCCCATGCCCCCCGGGGCACCTCGTCGCCGCCGATGTGGATTGCTCTCAGCGGCACACCGGCCTCACGGTGCATGGCGGCGATATCGTCGGCGACCATCGACACGAAACGATAGGGCGATTCGAGCGCCGGATTCATCACATTGTCGTGGAACGACTGCGCCGAGGTGTAGACCGACGTATCGCCGGGTTCCTGCAGCAGCCATGAGGGGTCGCCGGTGCGGCGTGCGCGCACTTCCATGGCCTTGATAGCGGCACGGGCATGACCGGGCGACTCGATTTCGGGTATCACGCTTATTCCTAGGCTGTCGGCGTGGCGCAGCAGGGCAATGTAGTCGCTGCGTGTGAGGTAGCCGTTGTTCGATGTGGCCGACTCGGGATTGCCGTCGCCGCCGAAGAACTGCGGCAGACAGTCGGCCTTTCCGTCGGGGTTGTAGCCACGGCGCCCACCCACTTCGGCAAGTTCGGGAAGCGATGGTATTTCCAGACGCCAGCCTTCATCGTCGCTGAAGTGGAAATGGAACACATTGAGACCGTATGTGGCCATGATGTCGAGCAGCTTGTGAAGCTCGGCCGGCTGCTGGTAGTTGCGGGCGATGTCGATCATCAGGCCTCGGTAGGGCATCGAGGGACGGTCGGTGATAACGGCGTCGGGCAGCTCGCGGGTACCGGTGCCGAAAGCGTTTGCCAGACGCAGCCGCAGTGCGGGCCACATCTTCTCTGGTGCCTCGACCGTCATTACGCCCTGTCCCACCGTGATACGGTACTCCCCTTCGGCGAGCGGCTCGGAAGGCGTACGGTAGACAGTACGGTCGAGATTCACCATACTTTTGCCGGAACCGGGTTCTACTTTTTTAAACGAAGGAACGATATCGTAGACACCGGCCGTGCCGCCGGCTATTTCCTCGTTGCGGGCGTAGATAGCGTCGCCGTAAGGCATATAGTCGTGCGCATCGGTTGAATATCCCGAGGCACGGGCCGTCATGTCGGCCTGTATGAGGCGCACCGGAAGCACCCGGCCGTCGGTCATCACGGCATGGAAGCCTTCGGGCGCATGGCGCGCCTGGTAGATTGCTCCGGCGGTCATGATGTCGAATTCAAGGGTGTCGCGGCCGGTGGCAGCGGCGAATCGGGGACTACCGATGACATAGTAGCCCGGCACCATCTCGATGATGGTATCGGACGGATCGGCAGGAGTCATACGGCGGGCAAACTGGCTGAAAGCCACCCGGCTGACACCACGGAGATCGCCGACCATGCGGATACTCTGGCGGTAGTGGCGCCCGGTGCTGTCGGGCACAAGATTCTCGACGTCCCAACGGACTTCGAATGGAGCTTCGGCCGGTTCGCTGACCCGTGTGCCGCACGATGCGAGCGTCAGAAGAGCGGTCGATAACGCTAAAATGTGTTTCATAGACATTGGATTAGAAGATTAGGCTGTCGGGCGGAGGGCAAAAGAACTATTAACTTGACTTTTCTGCTTTATAGCCTTTTTCAACAGCCCTTTCACCCTTCTCGATGCAAATATAGGCTATTTCTGCGAAAAAGATGTATCTTTGCCGCTGAAAAAATGGAAAAACAGCTGCTTTTTGCCTCGTCGTCGGAACTGGTGAGGGTTCCTGTAGCTGCCGTGGTTTGCGTCGTCGCCGACGGCAACTACTCATCGGTGTGCACCGCCGACGGCTCGGACTATGTCATCATCATGCAGCTGGGACAGATCGAGAAGCGCATCGCCGGCGCCGTCAGCGGCGACGACCGGCGCTTTGTCCGCATCGGCAAGAGCCTTATCATCAACCGCGACTACATTGTCCGCATATGCCCGGGACGACAAAGCCTCACCATGTCCGACGGCCGTAGCTTCCGTCGCGAACTTTCAGCGTCGAAAGAGGCTCTGCGGGCCCTTAAAGACCTTATAGAAAAGGAGGAATCATGACACGACACGATATTGACGACAATGAGATACGGGTAATCGCACCCTCCGGCGCGAAAGCTGCAAGGCAACCGGCAAAAAAACGGCTGCGGTGGCCGCTGGTTGTGATTCCTGTCGCCATAGTTCTGGCGGCGCTTACTGTTCTCTTTTTTTCTAATGAAAGCCCCGGCGAGCCGGAGATAACGGATAACGCAGCCGTAGCGCCCCCCGTACAAGAAGGACCCGTAGAAGAACCGGAAGCCGCCCGTGCCACCGTAACCGCCCGCGACACTACCGTCGACGGAGTGCCGCTGATAATTCTCACGCCCCACAACGCCACGGCATCGCTTGCCGTCGGAATCGACGCTTTCGCCGACTCCTCGGCAGTGCTCATCGCACAGGCCGCAGATGTCCGCGCCGACAACGGCGCCATCACCGGCGCCTTTGTCGACAGAGGCCGGTTGCTCAGCAAGGGCGAACGAAAGGCCGGATTCTGCGCCATCACAGGCGGAAAGGTCAACATCGGCGTGGCAGCCGCCACTCCTTGTCTGGAGGAAGCTCTCGAAAACGAAGGCTACTTCTTCCGCCAATACCCGCTTGTGGCAGGAGGTCAGGTGGTGGAGAACAAGCCTCGGGGACGGGCTCTTCGCAAAGCTCTCGCCGAACTCGGCGGCCGCCCCGTGGTGATAGCGAGCAAAACTCGCCTCTCCTTCCACGACTTCTCGCAGGCCCTGGCCGACCTCGGCGTCACCGAAGCCATATACCTTGTCGGCGGCGAGGGAATGGCGCTGGCCCGCACCGGAGCCGGCACTCTGCGCTTCGGCAAAGAAGCTCCCGAACCGGCCGAAAACATAAACTTCATTCTCTGGAAATAGTCATTTCGTACACCCTGGGGCCACTTCGTACACGGCCCGGCAAAATCGTTTGCCGGACCGTTTTTTTACATCATCTTTGCAACGTAATAAAACAAAAAAACATGCTTTCGCTCATTCTTCTCTTATGCCTCTTCCTCTCCTGCCCGTGCACCGACAGCACGACGCTTTCCCCGGTGTCAGCCGTGACCGAAGTCTTTCCCGAACCTGAAAACGCTGTCTATTATTGGAAAACACGCTTCGGAATCGGCGACAGCGAGGAGGCGTTTTTGCGACGCAACGGCCTCAACAAAATCTACCTCCGGATGTTCGATGTCACCGACGACGAAGGTGAACCCGTGCCGAACGCTACCGTGAAAATCGACTCTGCTGTGTTGCCGGAATCTCTGTGCGTAGTGCCCGTGGTCTACATCACCCTCGACGGGCTTCGCACTGCCCGAGGCAAGGAAGATGACCTCGCCCGCAAAATCGTGGAACGTGTGAAAAACATGTGCTCATGCCATCGGTTGCCGGGTGTCGAAGAGCTGCAGCTCGACTGCGACTGGACAGTTTCGACAGAACAATCGTTTTTCACCCTCTGTCAGGCGGTGAGAGGAAGGGTGAGGTGCTTCGGCTGGCGCCTGAGCTCTACCATACGTCTGCATCAGCTGCGCCACGCCGTGCCGCCTGTCGACCGCGGTGTTCTCATGGTTTACAACACCGGCAGTTTCGACGATCCCGATGCCTCAAATTCGATTATCGACGTGCGCGACGTGGCGCCATAT
>CABQCA010000060.1 GCA_902462525.1 uncultured Porphyromonadaceae bacterium
CTTCGTTGGAAAGCGATTCCTGATTGAGGGCAGCGTCGGCCATAGGGCTGTCGTCGTTGGTGAGGACGTCGAGAAGGCTGTTGTCCTCGCCTTCGACGAAAGGAGCGTCGACCGAGATGTGCCGGCCGGACACCTTGAGGGTGTCGGCGATTTTTTCGACGGGAACGTCGAGTGTCTCGGCGAGTTCCTCGGGCGACGGACGGCGTTCGTTTTCCTGCTCGAATTTGGAAAGGGCCTTGCCGATTTTATTGAGCGAGCCTACCTGATTGAGGGGAAGACGAACAATTCGGCTCTGCTCGGCGAGGGCCTGCAGAATCGACTGGCGGATCCACCATACGGCGTAGGATATGAATTTGAAACCTCGTGTTTCATCGAACTTGCGGGCTGCCTTGATGAGGCCGAGGTTGCCTTCGTTGATAAGGTCGGGGAGCGAAAGCCCCTGATTCTGATATTGCTTGGCTACCGATACTACGAAGCGCAGGTTGGCGCGTGTGAGCTTTTCGAGAGCGGCCTGATCGCCCTGACGTATGCGCTGTGCCAATTCTACCTCTTCTTCTACCGAGATAAGCTCTTCGCGGCCGATTTCCTGAAGGTATTTGTCGAGCGAGGCGCTTTCGCGGTTTGTAATCGACTTTGTGATTTTAAGTTGTCTCATGTGTCTGCTTTGAACCGGTTGTTTTGCAAAATAGTCTGCAAAGATACAAAAATAAACGTAAAAAAGCAAATGCGCCCCGAGCGGGGCAAGGAGTGTGCCGGTGTAGCGTTTTGATAGCCAATGCGCACCTCAGTGCTTTATGCTTGCTTTGGTTTAACGTAAAGAAGCCCCTGACGTTGTGCGCCGGGGCTTCGAAAGAGTGTAATTTAACTAAATTTAACTATCGAATGACGGTTTTGGAGGCTTTGCCGTCCTTTACTGTGATATATACGCCGGGCTGTGCCGTGGCAGGGTCGACTTCGATGCCGTCGATGCGGTAGAGACGGACGGGTCCGTCGCTGCCGCTGACAACGGATTCAATTCCTGAGGCGACGTTGACAGTGACGGCTGCCGGTCGGGCTGTACCGTGGTTGTAGACAGTCACTACCTGATAGAGGTGGCTTGCCTGTGCCGGAGCGTTGGTGTCGGTGAAAGTTGTGGCGGCGACCGGAGCGTCGGTGAGCTGTTCACCGTTGCGGAACACGTGGTAGCCTTCGATGGTGAGGTCGGCCGGGAGCGACGATGGTGCCTCGTAGGTCACGTCGTCGATGAAGAGGGCGCAGGTATACTCAGGATTGTGATGTATGGCGAAGTACCTGGCACCTTCGGGGAGTGCGGCCTTGAACTCGGTCCAGTCTTCGGGTACGCCGTCGTCATTGTAGTTTTCGACGCTTACTTTATTAGTGAAGCTTGCAGGGGCATTGTCGGTGGTCGAGTAGTAAAGTTCGAATGTTTCGGGCCATGCGATAGAGAAACTCTTTGCCCAGAAAGATATTGTCTGGGCGTTGCCCGACAGCTCGGGCGAAATGAGCCAGTTGTCGTTCAGAGCATGGTAGGCGGTAGGAGCAAGCATGAAGCTGTTGCCGCTGTGGGGTTCTGCGTCGGCCCGGTGCTCGGCCGGAACCAGTGCTGCTTCGCGGTTGAATAGCTGGAATGCCATCGGAGCGGTCTGGAAGGGGTTATATTCTTCGTAGAATACGTTGATGGTGCGTTCGCCGTCGCCATCATAGACGGTCCAGCCGCCTGCGCCGCTTATCGACATGGGTGTGTATTCGTCGCTTTCGAAGTCGTCGGTCACAATTTCGGATTTTCCTGCCGTGTCGAGCGATGGAGCCGACCATGTCAGGGTCACGGTGCCGTTGTCGGCTGTGCCGGCAAGGTTCTCAGCCGCAGGGAAGCTCGGGAATTTGACAGTGACAGTGCCTTTGGCGCCGTTGTTGGCTTCAACGGCATCGCCTGAGGCTACGGCAGCAACGCTCAGTTCGAGACGGTCGTCGGCGTTCATGGGCACGGTGTAGGAGAGTTCGGTGTCAGCGAAGCCGTACTGCGGCATTGCCGCTATATCCTTGCTGTCGGCTTTCTTGCCGTCGATGTAGAGCTCGACAGCGGCTTGCGCTGCTGCAGTGCCGAGGTTCTCTATGCGCACGGGAATGGTGATTATGTCGCCGGTTTTGGCTTTTTCGGGGAATTTAGCCGAAACGAGCCTCATGTCGGTGCTGACGAGGTCGCGGATGCTGATGTCGTCGATAGGCACGCTCCACGTGGCGTCGTCGGTGTTGTGGGTGGCGGTGAGGCGAAGCTCGAAGCGCACGGCTCCGCGGGCCTTGTAGTCGGAGAGCGGTATCCGGGCGAGGGTCCAGCCGGCAGTAGGATTGTTCTTCAGGTCGATGGATTTGATAAGTTTCAGCTCGGAGTCGGTTCCGGCGGCGAGAAGCACGTCGAGAGTGCTTCCCTGGCCCTGGTACCAGAATTCGAGTACGGGATTGGCTGCTTTCGAAATGTCGGCACGCAGCGACAGAAGGCCCCACATGACATCTTTTTCCATCGGCAGCCAGTAGTAGAAACCGTTGTCGCCGTCGTGCGAGGTGAGCGGCGCCGGAGCTTCCGGATCGTCAGGGTCGATGATGGAGCTGAAATAGGAATCGTCCATGGTGCCGTAGCGCTGGCCCTGGGAACCGGTTTTGGGGTCGAGGGCCCACAGGCCATCGTAGAAGCCGTCGGTGAACGATTCGGTGAAAGGCAGTGCCGAAGGAGTTCCTACGATTTCGATGTTCGAAGCAGTGTCGAGCGAATAGAGTTCGCCGTATGCCGCTGTCACCTGATATGCCACAAGGTCCTGGCCGACGAGTTCGGGATAACTCAGTGTTATGCTTGTGCGGTCGGTGGAGGCTACAGCCGGGTCGTAGTAGCTGCCGAAGGCGTCGAAGATATAGTAGACCAGCGATTCGGTGTCGACATAGCCGCCGTTTTCGCCGACTTCGCCGGGAGCTGTCCAGCTGAGGGTGACGGTTTTGTAGTCGTCGTTGGTTACAAGTGTCACACCGGAGGGCGCAAGGGGAGTGTCCTTGCCGCAGTAAATGCTTTTGTACTCCACTTTTTCACCGGGTGTGTCGCCGACATATGCTACGCCGGAGAAGTGATTGTTGAAGCCATCATACATTTCGACTTCCTGTACTATAGTCTGGCCCGGTGTGACGTCGGTGTATTCGAATTTATCGACTGTCCAGCGTGATGTGAGCACTACTTTCGATATTTCCTTGAGTTCGGCTCCGGACACGGTTTTCGTGGGTGCAGTGTAGGTGACAGTGGCCTTTAGCTCTCCCTTTGGGGCGAGTTCCCATGTGAGGGTGCCTGCAGCGGGCGGGTCGACGGTTTCTGTCTGGCCGGCTTTTACTGAAATATCGGTGAGTTTGAGCGCGCCTTTATCACTTTTGGGTGTCACGCAGTGAAAGCCGATGTAGTAATAGCCTTCTTCCGGTATCGACAGATTGTGCGAGTACTCTGTCATGTCTTTCTTAGTGTAAGCTGTCACCGGGGTGATTTCGGCTATCATGCCCTCGACTGTAGGGGCGGTGCCGAGTCTGGTTTCCATGCTTACAGACGTTGCGCCCGATCCCATGAAGCCGAGAGTGAACGACAGGGTGTATTTGCCTGCCGGCATGTGGATAGGCACGGTTATGAGCCAGTCGTCGTTGGCATCGACATCGGCGGCGCTGGGTGCCATGCAGGCGCCGTAGCCGTTGACTTTGCCGTACTGCCACTGGCGGTTGTCGCCGTTGGCATTTATAGCGGTGTATGAGGCGACGGGACCTTTTGAATCCTTGCCCAGACCATGGGTGAAAGGCACTTCGACGGCGTTGGCCGGAACTTCGCCGGCACGCGAAACCGGGGCTGCCGGACGCACTGCAGCCGGTGCGCGACGAGTTATCTGCTTGATGCTTCCTGCACTGGCAGCGGTGCTGCGTTCGCGTGGCAATGCTGCGCCGGCAGCTACTATGCTGCCGAGGGCAAAAGCGAGAAGTAATAGTTTCTTCATTGGTAATATGCGATTATAATTATATTGATTTTGGAAATTTGTCTGATTGAGCCGCAAAGTTAATGACTTTTTGCTATTATTTCAAGAATTTTGGCAAAAAACCACCAAAAGCCACGGAAATAGCTCCGCAGCTTGTTCGGATGTTTATAAAGAATGGAGGGTTTATATGTTTAGCGGACTATAATTTTTTTTGTTGCAGTGCCAGAGGAGTTGCTGTATCTTGCTATAATGAATGGTGAAGATATATTATTCAAAGGTATCGAACTGTTGCCGCTTAGAAGATGCCCGGTGAAAATGAATTTGCCAAGTAAATCGTAAACAGCGAGGTCGATGTTATCGTCTGTTTCAACATAGAATGACCTGTTAAAGGAGTAAAGTTTGACATTGTTGACGCCGATAACATCAGCCGATGCCTGCCCGTTTAGCAATTCCAGGTCTTTTGCATCGATAAAATCGCTGACAGCATATAATGGAGATAGTATGATGTCATAATACTCCGGATATACGAACAATCTGAAATGTGTATTCCAATTGATTTCATTCTTTGTTACTTCTGTTGTTGAAGAAGGAATTTCTTCATTTAAAGAAAGAAAAATATCGCCGTTACTTAGGAATGTGTTAGATTGGTCGGAGCGGCCAAGAACAACATAGCTTGTATTCTCCGGAAATGACAGGGAGAACTTTAATGTTCCGTTGCAATTGATTTTTCCGGAGTCTTCGAACAGATGGTAATCATAAGTAATGTCGTGAACTAATGTTTCGGAAACATTTCCTTCTGTTGGCATAAATTCCATGGTTTCGGAAATCGACCCATATTTATTACGTACGGATACTTTAACCCAGGAGAATTCGAATTTGGAAATATTTCCTGTCTGGACATGAGCTAAAAGTGGTTCGTAATAATGAGATACTCGGATTGAATGGTCGAATTCTTCTTCAATTTCGACTATGCAATGATCAGCCCCTTCGTAGCATACATCGAAGAGTAGATAGAAGCCATACGTATTAACATCAACTTTCTTTAAGTTGTCGATAGAAAGAATTATGGGTTTCAGTCCAACAAAAATTCATTATAAACGATAGAGCCTGTCCCTCCGCCAGAAGAGTATTCGCACTGTATATTGGCTTCTAAAGTTCCGTTTTCATTGATTAAATAATTTTCGGGCGTATCGATTTTATGGATAGTAAATGTTTTGTCTGTACCATTTTCTATCTCTACAAACTTGCCGTCTTTACCTTTCAAACGGAATTTCCATTTGTATACAGTTATATTGTCATCTCCGCATTGCAGATAGAATGTATGATCTGTGTAAGCCGAACCTGTGCCGTTAGTAGTTATGTCATCACATTGAATATGGGTTTCTGTCGCCGTGCTAACAACTTTCATATTCCCTGTATAGGTTGATGCCAAAGCGTTGTTTATACCAAATAGAAAAATTGCAAGGAATAATGAAAACAGCTTCATAAGTAAGGAGCGAGGAATAAAATTATGGTTTTTGCAAAGATAGAAATTTTTTTTTAAGAAAACAGGTGACTTTTAAATCAGGGATAGCGTTAAATGACATTAAAACACCGTTGAGGCCGCAATGTATTGTGTAACAATAAAAGCCGGGAGCTAAGGCTACCTGCGGCAGCATTACTCCCGGCCAAAAATCTTTGGTTCTACAGAGCTTGTCAACTTGTCAGCCTGTCAGCCTGATAGCTTATTTGTAGCGGGCCCAGCGGATGAGTTCGGCGAGGCTTGGCTTTTTGCCGTACATGAAGATGCCGACGCGGTAGATTTTTGCGCAGAGCCATATCAGGAAGGCGAAGCTGATGTAGAGTATGGCGAGCGAAAGAAGTATTTCCCACACCGGCACACCGTAGGGCAGACGGCTCATCATGGCCATGGGCGAGGTGAATGGTATCACCGATACCCAGAACGATAATGTGGATCCGGGGTTTGCCAGCACAGCCATGGAGGCAATAATGCCTATGATGACAGGCATGGTGGCTATCGATGACAGCTGCGAGGCGTCCTGAATGTTATCGACTGCCGAGCCTATTGCCGCGTATATAGCCGAGTAGAAGAGGTATCCGCCGATGAAAAAGAGCAGCAGGTAGACGAACAGCCCTGTGATGAACGAGGGGTCGGACAGCTGGCTGACAGCGGCTGTGATTTCGGCGTTGCCCTCGGAGGCGCCGATGTCGGCGAGCATCGGCATTGTCCAGAGCGAGGAGCCGCCGATGAGTACGGCCCAGATTAGAATCTGGGTTATTGCCACAAGCCCGATGCCGGTTATCTTGCCAAGCATGAGCCAAGTTGGCTTGACTGACGACACTACGATTTCGAGAACACGGTTGTTCTTTTCCTCGATTATTGAGGTCATCACCATTTGACCGTAGATGAGGATAAACATATAGAGCATCATGTCGAGCACCAGACCGATAATGTACGACAGTCCTACCGATGTGGCGGTGTCTTCTTCTTTATCGATGCGGATAGTGGCGAGATCGATGTCGACCTGCACGTCGGCGAGGATCTGCTTTATGTTCTCGATATTGTACTCTTCGAGGCGGATATCCTCGATGGCGTCCTCGACCTGACGTGTGATGAATTCGCCTGTCTGCATTGCCGGGGCACCACGGCTGTAGAGGCGCACGGCATCATCGGGGTTGCGCACGGCATTGGCGGCGATGTAGAGAATGGCGTCGTAATTCTCGTCGGCCCGAAGGCTGTCGAGGGGCAATGCCGAGGGCTCGAAGATTATTTCGTCGCTGCTTTCGAGCCGCGGAGCCACGACTGTACTTTCATCGATGACTGCGATGGTGCGGCTTTCGGGCTCGCTGAGCAGCATCACGGCGGCGGGCGCCATACTTAGGGCCAGAAACAGCACCGGAATGAGAATCGTGGTGATAATGAAGCTTTTGCGCTTCACACGCGACAGGTATTCGCGTGCTATGATAAGTTTGAGAGGGTGGTTCATTTTTGTTCGGTTAGGTCGTTGGCGGTGTTTGATGCTTCGACTGCGGCAACGAAGATGTCGTCCATTGATGGCAGTACGTGGCGGAAACTGTTGATAGCCACGGCATTGTTAGCGGCGGCAATGAGAGGCCGTACGCCATCGGCGTCTGTGAGCTGTATCAAAGCGGAGGCGTATCCGCGGTCATCGACGGCGCCGAGACGGAAGTCGGTGCCGATGCCGGCTACGGCAGCGCGCAGGGCGTCGGGATTTCCGGCGAAAGATATTTCGTAGGTATTGCCGCCGAATCGTTCGCGCAATTCGCCAACCGGACCGGAGAGGATGTTGTGCGAGCGGTTGATGAGGGTGATTTCGTCGCAGAGTTCCTCGACGCTTGCCATGTTGTGGGTCGAGAATATCACTGTGGCACCTTCATCGCGAAGTTTCAGGATTTCGCGCTTGAGGATACCGGCGTTGATGGGATCGAATCCCGAGAAGGGTTCGTCGAAAATCAGTAGTTTGGGGCGGTGTAGCACGGTGACTATAAACTGCACTTTCTGGGCCATGCCCTTGGAGAGTTCCTCGATTTTTTTATCCCACCATTGCGATATTTCGAGCCGCTCGAACCATTGGCGCAGGGCTGTTTCGGCATCGCGCTTGCTCAGACCTTTGAGCCGGGCGAAGAATAGGGCCTGTTCGCCGACCTTCATTTTTTTGTAGAGGCCGCGTTCTTCGGGCAGGTAGCCTATCTGTCGGACGTCGTCGGCCACAAGCTGATGGCCGTCGAAGGTGACGATGCCGCGGTCGGGCGCCGTGATGTGGTTTATGATTCGGATGAGTGTGGTTTTGCCGGCGCCGTTGGGACCGAGCAGACCGTAGACGCTCCCGCGGGGCACGGCGATGGTAACGTCGTCGAGGGCGCGGTGCTTGGTGAAGTCTTTGGTGATGTTTTCTGCTGTTAATATGTATTCCATGCTCTTTTAGACGCAGGTTTTACCCGAAAATTACTGCAATGGCAATTTTTTTGAGTTTATCCGGATTTAAAATCTTTAATGATCTTGGATTATGCTTTTGTCCAGATGCGCAGGGAGGCGAGAGCCTGGAGTTCGAGCATCTCGCGGCCGTTTTTTGTGACGGCGCCACGGGCTGCGGCTTTTCTGAGGAATGTGCTTTCATCCGGATTATAGACCATGTCGAAAGCTACGGCGCCGGCGGCCAGGAGGTCGAAAGGCAGCGGCGCGCAGCTGTCGGTGTCGGGGTAAGTGCCGAGCGGGGTGCAGTTCACCACCACAGGGTGTGTTGCCATGACGTCGGCTGTGAGGTCGGAGTAGAGGAGGGTGTCGCCGTCCTTGTGGCTGCGCGACACTCGCACGGGGTTCAGTCCGAGCTGGTTCAGGCCTTCGACAGCGGCCTTGGAGGCGCCCCCGGTGCCGAGCACGAGAGCGCCGGCGCCTTCCATGCCGGCGACGAGCGGACGAATGCTTTCGCGGAAGCCTTCGACATCGGTGTTGTAGCCTTCGAGGGCTATCAGACGGCCGGTTTCGTCGTAAACGAGTCTGACGGTGTTGACGGCTCCGATTTTTGCGGCCACCCCTTCCACGCGGTCGAGGTACGCCATTATTTTCTCTTTATAGGGAGCGGTGATGTTGAAGCCCTTTAACTTAGGATTGAGAAGAACGAGGCTGTAGAGCGCGGCTTCGTCGAGCCGAGGCAGCTCGAAATTGTCGTACTTATAACCTTTTCCGGTGAAAAAAGCCTTTGAGAACGAATGTTGCAGCGGGTAGCCGATGAGGCCTAATTCTGTATCGGAAAGATGATCCATTTTTTAATGTAAAAGGTGAAGGGTGAAAGGTGAAAGGTGAAGGGTGAAAGGTGAAAGGTGAAGGGTGAAAGTGGAAAGGTGAAGAAAATAGGTTAGTGTGAAGAAGCTCTTATCTTCACTCAGGCTAAGCCTGAATTTTCACTTTATTCACTTCAACTTGAGCTTGCGAAAGTTGACTTCTTAATTTTTTCCGGCCATGTATGTGCGCCAGCGCTCGATGAGAGCCGACATGTCGTCGGGAAGAGGGGCTGTGAAGAACATTTCTTCGCCTGTCTGGGGATGGCGGAAGCCAAGGGTGCGGGCATGGAGCGCCTGACGCGGACACACGTCCATGCAGTTGCGCACAAAGGCCGTGTAGGACGAGGAGCGGATGCCACGAAGCACCTCGTCGCCGCCGTAGCGGGCGTCGTTGAACAGCGGGTGGCCCAGCGATTTCATGTGTACGCGTATCTGATGCGTGCGGCCTGTTTCGAGCACGCATTTCACCAGCGAGACGTGCCCGAGTAGCTCTGTGACAGAATAGTGTGTGACGGCGCGCTTGCCTTCCGGTCCGTCGAGGGGGAAGGTGGTCATCTGCAGACGGTCCTTAGGCGAGCGGCCTATATTTGTTGCTACTGTGCCTTCTGTCGGTTCGGGTATGCCCCATACCATGGCCACGTACTCGCGCCTGGTTGTTTTGTTGAAAAACTGCCTGCCGAGGTCGGTCTTGGCGTCGGGTGTCTTGGCTACCACGAGAAGGCCCGAAGTGTCTTTGTCGATGCGGTGGACGAGGCCGAGGCGCGGGTCGTTGACGTCGTAGTCGGGAGTATCGCGGAAGTGCCATGCAAGAGCGTTGACGAGGGTGCCGTCGTAGTTCCCGTGGCCCGGATGTACCACCAGTCCGGCCGGCTTGTTGACCACCAGAACGTAGCGGTCCTCATAGACAATGTCGAGCGGAATGTCCTGAGCCACAATCTCGAATTCGTAGCGAGGACGGTCCATCACCACCTGCACCATGTCGAGGGGCTTGACCCGGTAGTTGCTTTTCACCGGTTTGCCGTTTACAAGAATGCAGCCGGCCTCGGCGGCCTGCTGCACGCGGTTGCGCGACGATTTCTGCAGCCGTGCAACCAGAAATTTGTCGACGCGAAGCAGTTCCTGACCCTTGTCGGCCACGAAGCGGAAATGCTCGTAGAGTTCGTTGCCTTCGATTTCTACAACTTTGTCGTCGGTTTCTTCTTCGTCTTCAGCCATAATCATTCGAAAGTATCGGCGTTTTCGTCGAAAATCTCTGTGATTTCTTCACCGGCAGTCACAAGCGAATCGACGGGTTCGGCAGGTCCGTTTCCGACTTCGAGAGTGACTGTAGCTGTGACGGGAATTACGGAGCCGACGGAAATGGGGGTGTCGCCGTAGCGGGCGCCCACAACAAGGTCGGTGAACTCGGATGGCACATAAACCATGCGCACATCGGTTATGCCTATGCCGCGGAGGTAGGACATTGCCTGGCGCGACGAAACGTTGCCGGTGAGTGGCATCGATACTGCAACCTGCTTTGGCGAGAAGGCGGTGATGGTGACGTAGACCTGACGGTCGTGCTTGACAACCGCACCGGCTTTCGGCCATGATTCGACCACGGTACCGGGAGCGACATTTCGGTCGTAGATGCTGTCGGAAATTTCGATGTTGAGGCCGTTTGCGGCGAGCATGGCGCGGGCTTCGGTGTAGCTTTTCTGCTTGATTTCGGGCACGACGGATGTCTCGCCGTGGAATGTCCAGAAATCAAGAAAAATCAGCACGGCCCACAGTAGCAGCAGTGCCACCCCCACGATGAGCACGAAATTGCTCAGCACAGGGTGCCGCCCGGCAAAAGCCTTGACAGAGGCGAAACTGAATTTCATTTTTCGTCGTTGTCGGGTTGGGGTTCGTCGTACCATTTCGAGTACATCAGGTAGTTGCGGGCTATCTTGACGTTTATCTCGCGTGCCTGCGCAGGGTCGACGGGTTTGATGAATTTGGCCGGAGCGCCGCCCCACAGTTCGTTGGGGCCTATTTTGGTGCGCGACAGCACAACCGAGCCGGCCGCCACGATAGCGCCTTCGCCTACTTCGGCGTCGTCCATCACCACGGCTCCCATGCCGATGAGAGCGAGGTCGTGGATTTTGGCACCGTGTATGGTCACGTTATGGCCGATAGACACGTCGTTGCCGATTTCGATGGTCGATTTCTGATAGAGTGTGTGGAGCACCGAGCCGTCCTGAATGTTGACGCGGTCGCCGATGGTTATGGTGTTGACATCGCCGCGGAGCACGGTGTTGAACCACACCGAGCAACCGTCGCCCATGGTGACGTCGCCGATGACAGTGGCGTTTTCGGCCAGAAAGCAATCTTTTCCTATTTTTGGAGTAAAACCGCGGAGGGGTATTATGAGAGCCATTTTTCTTTTATGGTGAAAGGTGGAGGGTGAAATATGGAGTCGAATAAGTCTAAAAAGTTGAAATAGTTAAGATAATAGTATTTTATAGGGGCGAGGTACGAGGAACAAATGCGAGTCAGTCCGTCAGACAACTCCCTAATCTCCTGATATCCTAATCTCCTGATATCTTAATATCCTAATTTCCTGCCAATGGAGCGGTGCGGGCTGCCAGCCAGGCGCGTTCGGCGTCGGAGCCGAGGGCCGGAGTAAGGCGTTCGCGCACGGTGGCATGGTAGTTGTCGACCCATTCTATTTCTTCGGAACTCATCATGCTCAGGTCGAAGAGAGCACGGTCGAAGGGGAAGAGGGTCAGAGTTTCGAAGCCGAGGAAACGGCCGAATTCAGTCTCCATGGCAGGCACGCACAGCACAAGATTTTCGCAGCGTATGCCGTGTGCGTTTTCGACGTAGACGCCGGGTTCGTTAGAGGTTATGCAGCCGGGACGCAGCGGTGCCTCGACATTGTTGAGGCGTATGCTGTGCGGGCCTTCGTGCACGCCGAGGAAGTGGCCGACACCATGACCGGTGCCGTGGAGGTAGCTCATGCCGTGCATCCACAGGGGGCGGCGGGCTATGGCGTCGAGCTGTGCGCCGCGTGTGCCGGCCGGGAAGATGGTTGTTCCGAGGGCGATGTGGCCTTTCATCACCAGAGTGAAGTCGCGTTTTTCTTCGGGTGTGGGAGTGCCCAGGCATATGGTGCGTGTGATGTCGGTGGTGCCGTCGAGGTACTGAGCGCCTGAGTCGACGAGCAGCAGTCCTTCGGGAGCGAGAGTGGCATTGCTTTTTTCATCTGCTTCGTAGTGCACAATGGCGCCGTGAGGTCCGTAGCCGGCGATGGTGCCGAAGCTTTCGTCGAAGTAGAGGTCTTGCTGTGAGCGGTATTTGTGGAGAATGTCGGCGACGTCTATTTCGGTGGTAGTGACGCCGCGTGCCATGCGGTCTTCGATTTCCATGAAAGCACGTACGAGTGCCGCGCCGTCGCGCACCATTGCCCGGCGGATGCCGTCGAGCTGCACGGAATTCTTCACCGATTTCATCACGGCCACGGGCGAGAATTCGGTTTCAACCTTGCGGATACCGAGAATATCGACCACTGCGCCCGATGTGTGCGAGGGATCGATGAGCACTTTTTCGTCGCCCGGGAGAGCGGCAAGGAATATTGTAGCATCGCCGTAGGGACGTGTTTCCACGCCTTGAGCCCTGAGGTAGGCAGTAGTTTCGTCGGTGAGCTTTGCCGGTGAGATGAAGAGCACCTTGAGTTCGGGCGACAGATAGAGATACGATGTAGCCACGGGAGTGTGCTTCACGTCGTTGCAGCGAATGTTGAGTGTCCATGCGATTTCGTCGAGTGCCGAACTGAAAAC
>CABQCA010000061.1 GCA_902462525.1 uncultured Porphyromonadaceae bacterium
ATTTTTATATTATATGGGATATTTTTTTGCTATTCTGAGTAATTTACCGTAATTTTGCATACCTTCAATCATGAAAAATATGAAATACATAGCTTATGCGGCAGCCCTGATGCTGCTTGTTGTATGTGGTCTCAGTGCTGAAGCTGCCGGGAAAAACCGTCGTGTGCAGGTGGCTGGCATAGCTTTCTATAATTTTGAAAATCTTTTCGACACTATACCCAACAATCCTCTGGGCCGCGATGAAGAGTTCACGCCCGCCGGCTCACGCCAGTGGAACAGCCGCAAGTACAACGAGAAGGTCCATAATCTCGCATACGCCATATCGCAGTTCAAGACTCGCACCACGCCTCTTGGCCCTGCCATCATTGGTATTTCCGAAATCGAGAACCGCAGCGTGATTGAAGATGTGATACGCCAGCCCGAACTGAAAGACCTCGATCTGGGAATCGTTCACCATGATTCGCCCGACAAGCGCGGCGTCGACGTAGGCATGATTTACAACAAGCGATATTTCCGTGTGGAAAATGTGACTAACCATGTGCTTACTGCTGTGGGTTTCGCCACGCGCGACCAGATGTGTGTGGTCGGCAGCCTGCTGGGCCAGCGCATAGCCGTCATCGTCAACCACTGGCCTTCGCGTCTGGGCGGACAGGAACAGAGCGAGCCCAACCGCGTGGCCGCCGCCGAGCTTAGCAAACATATCGCCGACTCGCTGTGGACTGTAGACCCCGAAATGGGAGTTATAATTATGGGCGACCTCAACGACGACCCCATGGACAAGAGCTGCGCCGTGGTGCTGGACGCGAAGAAAAAAGCAAAAGATGTGAAAGCCCACGGTTTCTTCAATCCGTGGTGGTCGAAGCTCGATTCGGGTGTCGGAACCCTCGCCTACAAGAGCCAGTGGAATCTTTTCGACCAGATAATCATTTCGGGAAATCTTGTCGACGCTCCCGACAATCGCTGGAATTTCTATGAGGCCAAGGTACTCAACTTCGACTTCCTCAAGGACACCGAGGGCAACCGGCAGGGCTATCCCAAGCGCACATATGCAGCCGGTTCTTACCTCGGAGGATACTCCGACCACTTCCCCACCGAAATATTCCTCCGCCGCTACGTAGAATAGTCATGGAAAGGCGGTTTTCAACCGCCGGCTTCCGATAAGTCTGTTTTCCGGCTTCCGAAAGGTCTGTTTCCACCCCCCCCACGATACGATAAACCAAATAAACCAACATAAATAAATGCTTATGAAAAAACTTTTACTCTCATTGCTCGCCGTGGCCGGCATGACACTTGCCGCAGTCGGCGAAGAAATCAAGTTTGACTTCGTTGGAGACGGTACCAGCGATCTCTACGGAATGACTCGTCTGTCGGGTACAACAAGTGAATATAACACCGATCCCACTACTGTCAAGGATGGTGCGGTTTCTATCAAACTTACCGGCAACACCCGTCTCTGGGCAAATGGTCTTCGTTTCTACAAAGGTTCCGCAATGGAAATCTCTGCGGAAGGCTACGTTGTTACTGGCGTGACTTTCGGAAGCAATCATTCCAAATTTAACTATGAAGGTTCAGCTCTCACTTCCGCTGACTGGACCGGAAACGCAGCGGCTGTTTCTTTCACTTGTAATATAACTAAAAGTAACACCGCAGTTTCATCTCTGACGGTGACAATAGAGCCGACCGCAGCTCCGGCAGTTTCCAAGCCTGTCATCAACACTGTCGAGGGTGAGGAATGTTTCGTAGCCACCATTACATGCGCAACTGAAGGCGCCGACATCTACTATACTATCGACGGCACCGAGCCTACTGCCGCCTCCGACAAGTACACGGCTCCCGTCGAGATGTGGGGCGTAAATCAGATCAAGGCTATCGCTGTGAAAGGCGACGATAAGAGCGCCATCGCTTCGGCTACAGTGCCCCTGCTGCTCACCGATACTTCCATGTTCGGCGACATGGAATCGGGAACATCTTTCATTCTCAAAACACAGATGACCGCCATCTATCAGAACGGCAGCTATCTCTACGCCAAGGCAGGCTGGTCGGGCAATATCCTTATCTACGGCAATGTCGGCAAGGAACTTTCCAACGGCGATACATTCACACGTCTCGAAGGCAAATACTCGCCCTTCAACAACCTGCCCGAAATCGTCAGCCCTGTTATCGGTGAAGTAACCACTGGCGGTACCCCCGTTGAGCCTTTCGAAGAAGCGACAACCGACCTCGTAGCCACTTATACTCTCAACTACTATCTTTCTTTCAAAGATGTGAAGGTCGACGCTTGGAGCGGTCCGAACTCTACTCTGACCGATGCCGACGGAAACACTGTGGCACTCTACAATCAGCTCAAACTTCCCGAAACCGAACTCCTTTCGGGCGACAAGTGCACCGTCATAGGCTTTGTTGGCATTTACAAAACAAATCTGCAGTTCTATCCCATAAAGATTGAAACTGCTTCGTCCGGCATCGAAGGCATCACAGCCGACGAGAACACTCCTGTGGAGTACTATAACCTCCAGGGCATCCGCGTAGCCAATCCCGCTCAGGGCAGCGTCGTGATCCGCCGCCAGGGCAGCCATGTTTCAAAAGTAATCGTCCGCTAAACCATCGGTTAACTAACCTCCCTTAAAGACAAGCCCGGCTGAAAAAGCCGGGCTTTTGTTGTGCTCCATGGAGAGGAAGTTTCTAACTTCCGGCCTTTCGGGAAGTTGCGTGAGACATTGCTGTCTTCGCGGCAGGCCGGCGGTTTTGGAAACCGCCTTTCCATGGCGATTTTAGCTATTTTAGTGTGTTTTGAGGGGCGTTGTTTGATTATTCGGCGGAAAAATAGTATCTTTGTGCGATTTTATCCGAAATAATTAAACCTCTTATCATACAATGGCAACCTTAGAGAAAATCAGAAACAAGTCGGTGCTGCTCTTCGTTATTATCATCGTGGCACTGCTTGCGTTCATCCTGGGCGATTTCCTGACCTCGGGACGAACCTACTTCGGCTCACCCACAACAGTGGCAAAAGCCGGAGATGTGAAAGTAGAATACCAGGAGTACAACAACAGCATGAGCCAGATGGGCGAACAGCTGCGCAACCAGGGCCGCGACGTGAGCAACGATGTGCTGTCGCAGAATGTGATTCAGAGCCTTCTTGCCGAGAAACTCCTCGAAAAGGAATACAACGAACTGGGTATCCGGGTGACCGATAAGGAAATCACCGAGGCCCTGACAGGAGCCAACATGCACCCGGCAGCATACCAGATGGTGATGTATCTGTCGCAGCAGCTCGGTCTTCCCGAGGTGAGCGGCGCCGCCGTCTACGACGCAATGGTTAATCCGGCCAAGTACGGCCTCAACGCACAGGTGGGCGAACAGCTTCGCACTATCTGGGCCAATCAGGAAAAGGAAATCGAGCGTACTATCGAGAATCAGAAGTTCATGAGCCTTGTGACGGGCCTGTTCACTTACAACAAACTCGATGCAAAGAGCTTCTACGACGACAACGCCACCACCCGCCACATCGAGTTTGTGGCTGTCGACGCCAGCCGCATAGGCGATGACCAGATCGACTTTTCGGACGCCGATGTGAAAGCTCTCTGGAATTCGCGCAAGCAGAACTACCGTCTCGACGAGGAAACCCGCGAAGTGGCTTACATCTATGTTCCCGTCGAGCCGTCGGCCGACGACCGTGTGGCAGCCCAGCAGACCGTCGAGAACGCTCTTGTAGGCCTCAACGAGACCGAAGGCACACAGGCAGTGGCTTCCGACCCCAACTTTGTGAGCAACACCGTGAACGTGCCTAAGTCGGCTATCCGCGATAACCGCCTCAAGACTTTTGTCGACGAGCACAGTGCCGGTCAGGCTGCTATTCTCGCTCATGACGGCAACACCTACACCATTGCCAAACTCAACAAAGTGACTACCGGCATCGACTCCATCAACATCACCATGCTCCAGGCTGTGCCCGGCACCGACCTCGACAGCATCGCTGCCCTCGTCAATTCAGGCAAGACTGCCGCTGAACTCAGCGACGGCTCCACAGTGCAGGGTCAGGACAGTGTATGGACGGCTCTCGAAGGCACGGGCATAACCGACCGTATGAAGAACGCCCTCGCCGGCGCGGCTATCGGCAAGGCTTTCGTAGTCACCGACACTATCCAGGGCCAGGCTATAGAAGGCGTCTATATGGTCAACAAGCGCAACGCCCCAGTAAGCTACTACGATATCACTACTCTCGAATATACCGTCGATCCTTCGCAGGCTACTATCGACAAACTCAGCGGCGATCTCCGCACTTATGTGAGCAACAACTCGTCGGCCGACGAGTTTATCAAGAATGCAGAAGCAGCCGGCTACACTGTGCTCAACGATCAGGTAAGCGCATCGAGCACCGGTATCGGCAATGCCGCCGAATCGCGTCGGTTTGTCAAGTGGGCCCTCGACGCTGACAAAGGCAAGGTTTCGCCCATGCTTCAGGACGACAAGCAGAGCTATCTCATAGCTGTTGCCGTGACCGATGTTTACGACGACTACCTTCCCTGGACCAGTCAGGCGATTACCAACCAGCTCCGTGCCGAAGCCCTCAACGGAAAGAAGGCCCAGAAGCTCGTTGACGACAATGCCGGTAAAGCCAGCGACCTCGCAGGCTATGCAAGTCTCCTCGGCAGCGAGAAGCAGGAAGGTGACGTGGCTCTCGCAGGTGTGATGCCCGTGAGCATAGGTTTCGCTGAAAGCGGCCTGCAGGGCACAATCGCCGCTGCTCCCAAAGGCAAGCTTGTAGGTCCTCTTAAAGGCAACCGCTCGGTAGTGGTGTTCCAGGTTACCGACATCAACACCGACAACCGTCCCTTCAACGAAGCTGAATACGGCCAGCGTTTCAACCAGATCTTTGGCCTGGGCCGTCAGCAGTCGGCTCTCCCGTTGCTTCTCGGATCCGAAAAGGTCGACAACCGCTCGCTCAACTTCGTTCAGTCAGTAGGCGAATAATCCTTAAAATTTAATATAAGGCGGCGCGTCCACATCTGGGCGCGCCGCCTTTATTATGGAAAGGTGCTTTCCCCACAGCCGGCTTTTCCTGACGACGCCATGAAAAGCGCCTTTTCATGGAAGTTGGTTCCAACCGACCTTTTCAACCGGTAGGGTAGGGGAGTAACAGACGATTTATTCGGACAAGTTTTCGGCCTTAAACCGAATTTTCAATTCTCAACAGCTCTATTGCGTGGTTAAATCGCAGAATTACAGCATGATAATGTGAAAAATCGCTGACAGGGAATTTTCATAATCTGTGCGGGCCGCTATTTCGCTTTTTTTAGCTATCTTTGCGAATAAATAATTCTATGACGCCCGCTTTTCAATGGATTACCTCGGGTGTTGAACTCCCGAAGCTTGATTATCAGCAACTTGAGCAATGGATTGTCCGAGTTGCGGATTCGTATAACCGAATTGTTCGTTCGCTGAACTATATTTTTTGCAACGATGACGAGATTATCGATGTCAACCGTCGGTTTCTCAATCACGATTATTACACCGATATCATAACGTTCGACGATTGCACTGCCGGTATGTTGCGTGGGGATATGTACATATCGCTCGACACCGTGCGCTCCAATGCCGAGCAGATTGGTGCCGACTTCGACCGCGAGCTGTGCCGTGTGATAGTGCATGGTGTGCTGCATCTATGCGGCATCAACGACAAAGGTCCCGGCGAACGCGAGATTATGGAAGCTGCAGAGGATACCGCTCTTGCGTTGCTGACCGCTGAGGAGTGAAAAGGATAGTTTAAAAGTTCAGACAGTGCAAAGAGTTGCGATAATAGTTTTCAGGAACGTGGGCTAAATCCCAACAGCCCGTCAGCCCGACAACTTGTCAGCTCAACAGCCCGTCAGCTCAAACTAAAAAGAATGCGATTTGATTTCGATATAATAGTAGTAGGTGCCGGTCATGCCGGCTGCGAGGCCGCTCATGCAGCGGCTGTCCTTGGCGCGCGTACCCTTTTGATTACAATGGATATGAACAAGATAGCGCAGATGAGCTGTAACCCGGCTATAGGCGGTATCGCAAAAGGGCAGATAGTTCGAGAAATCGACGCTCTCGGTGGTCTGATGGGTATTGTGGCCGACCGCACAAGCATACAGTTCCGTATGCTGAACCGCAGTAAGGGTCCGGCAATGTGGAGCCCGCGTATTCAGGCCGACCGCAACAAGTACAGCGCTATGATGCGCGAAATGCTCGAAAACACGCCTAATCTGTCGATGTGGCAGGGGAATGTAGATTCTCTTACCTTTGGCGACAACGGCGCTCTGAGCGGTGTTAAAACGAGCGAGGGAGCTATGTTTTCGGCGTCGCGTGTGGTGCTGACGAACGGTACATTCCTCGGCGGCCTCATGCACATAGGACGTGTGCAGTTCGAAGGCGGACGAATTTCCGAACCCGCATCGCATGGTCTGACCGAACAACTGCGAAGCATGGGCTTCGATACGGCGCGAATGAAGACCGGGACGCCGATGCGCCTCGACGGACGTACCATTGATTTCAGCAAGGCCACGCCACAGGCCGGCGAGGACGATTTCCATCATTTTTCGTATCTTCCCGAAGTAAGGAGGACATTGCGCCAGCGCGAGTGCTATACCGTGTACACCAATGCCGAAACCTGTGAGATTCTGCGAAAAGGTCTGCCCGATTCCCCGCTTTACAATGGCCAGATTCAAAGCATAGGGCCACGCTATTGCCCGTCGATAGAGACAAAGATTGTCACTTTTGCCGACAAGACAGAACACCAGCTGTTCCTCGAGCCGGAAGGCGAGACAACACAGGAGTACTATGTCAACGGCTTCTCCTCGTCGATGCCGATGGAAATACAGATTGCGGCCATATCCACCGTGCCGGCGCTCGCCGACGCTCAGCTCTACCGTGCCGGCTACGCGATAGAGTACGATTTCTTCGATCCTACACAGCTGCGTCATACTCTTGAAACACGCCTTGTCCCGGGTCTGTATTTTGCCGGACAAATCAACGGCACCACAGGTTATGAAGAAGCCGCTGGGCAAGGCCTTGTCGCAGGTGCCAATGCTGCTCTGAGTCTGTTTGGGCGGGAACCTCTGTTGTTTGCCCGCGATCAGGCTTATATCGGCGTGCTTATCGACGATCTTGTGACAAAAGGCGTCGACGAACCGTACCGTATGTTCACCAGCAGGGCAGAGTACCGTATTCTTCTGCGGCAGGACGATGCCGATATGCGCCTAACACCACTGGCTTATTCCATCGGTCTGGCCGATGAACACCGCTATCGGCTGCTTGAAGAAAAACGTCGTTTACGCGACGCCATCATAGCTCTTGCCGATGAGCTCACCGTGCGTCCATCGGAAGTAGATCGACTGATGTCCGACAGCGGTACCAGTGCGCTGCGTCAGGGCGTGAAACTGCGTTCGCTCATCGAACGTCCGCAGCTTACCATCGGTGCCATTGCCCGGTATGTAGAGCCGCTGCAACAACTCATCGAGAGCTTGCCGGATGACAGGCGGGAAGAAATTGTGGAGGCGGCCGAAATACTCATAAAGTACGAGGGCTACATAGCCCGCGAACGGCTTGTGGCTGAAAAACTGCATCGTCTGGAAGATGTGAAGCTGTCACCCGACACAGATTATAGCCTGATTAAAGCACTGTCGACGGAGGCTCGGCAGAAGCTCGACCGCCATAAGCCTGCCAGCGTAGGCGAAGCATCGCGAATACCGGGAGTATCTCCGAGCGATGTGAGCATACTTCTGCTGCTGATGAACAGATAGTGTTGTTCCACGTGGAACAATCGGGAGGTAAACATAGAAAAATCAAATAATTATAAAAGGATATTTAATGGAATACATCAAGTCAAAAATCCGCGACGTGCAGGATTTCCCTTCGAAGGGTATTCTTTTCAAGGATCTCACTACGGCTTTCAAAGATCCGCGAGCGCTTCACATCATCGGCTGGGATCTGTCGCAGCTCTATCGCGACAAGGGTGTCACCAAAGTCGTTGGTATCGAATCGCGCGGCTTCATCGGCGGCTCTATCCTCGCCTTTGAACTCGGCGCGGGCTTTGTGCCTTGCCGCAAGCCTGGCAAACTCCCGGCCGACACAATCCGTCAGGAATATGCCAAGGAATACGGCACCGATGTCATCGAAATCCATCGCGATGCCATCGGCCCCGACGACATCGTGGTGATTCACGACGATGTCCTCGCTACCGGAGGAACTATGGCAGCTGCCTATAAACTGGTGAAAAGCCTCAACCCGAAAAAAATCTACATTAATTTTATCATCGAGTTGGGCGCCCTCAACGGTCGTGCTGCCCTTCCGGCTGATGCCGAGGTTAGCTCGCTGATTGTTTATTGACCTGATTGCAACGATCGCAGCAAAAAAAGGCGTCGGTTCACGGCGCCTTTTTCTATTATTGCCGGAAAATCGTGCGAAAAGTTGCATGTGAAAGAAAAAACGCTTACCTTTGCACCGCAATACCACAAGGAGAGATGGCAGAGTGGTCGATTGCGGCGGTCTTGAAAACCGTTGAGGGTCACACCTCCGGGGGTTCGAATCCCTCTCTCTCCGCCAACAATAAAGTTAATTCCGCTGCAAGTCAAAAAAACTTACAGCGGATTTGATTTTGTGTACATACAAAAATCCATACAAATGGTACAGTATCATGGAAAATCAAAAGAAGGAAAGATGATATTGTGAATTATCATAGAGCCTAATAAAGTTTCTTGACTAAAGGGGTATCTAAAATGGTAACCCCTTTTAGATTGCCCCCATGTTCAAGATTGTAGTGGTGGACAGTCGAACAGGCATCTTAAGGATGATACCACGCTGGAGCAGTTGCGTCGTTTCTGTGAGGTGTGCAAGGAGTGATGGGGAATCACGGCTTTGCAAATCTTCATTCCGTCAACGATGGTAGGCACCATGCCAAAGTCTTCTTTGAACACGGAAGCCGAGTTGACAGTGAACGCGGCGCGGGCCTCGAAGACCGGAAGTGTCTCGACGGAGTTAAAATTGAGGTCGGAAAAAGATAAGTCCATAACTTGCTGAGATTTTCAGCGAAGTTATGGACCGTATGAGTTTACCGAAAAGACGCCTTATTTTAAGTGTTGTCCTGCCCACGGCTCGTGGGAATGGGCAAATCTATTTTGGGAGAGCTGTATCGGCCGCGGATATAGTAGACCGGCACGATTCGTCGCATCACGTCCAAGTCATTAATGGCTTGCACTACCTTTTCGTCGACTGTTGCATCGCCACTGCCGCGCACCACGTCCGCAGTACATTCCGTGGGATTACCATCGGCATCAAAGTCCTGATATCCAATGCGCAGTATCATTCGCTTGGGAACGAAGCCGAAGTCGATAGAGTCGATTACCCTCCGTGCCTCGCCTTCGGCAACGGGGTTAATCACGCGGTTATGATACACTTTTCTATCTTTCACCACACCATCTTCAACAACGACATATTCTTCATTTTCCCAATCCGACTTCCAATCCATGTGCACGTAACGCACGAAATCGCCCGAAACTACACGAAGCGTATCGCTAACCCAGTCGGCAAAATATCCCGAAGCCGTGCGACGCGAGGCATAGATATCATGGATTGCAATCGGAACAAATCTGTTGTCCTCCCTGCCTCCGACCATGACGCTGTCAAGAAAGAGTGAGTCACGCTCAATCTTCCAATGTCCTATATATCCGCGCCATAAAGCTGTGCTGGTCAGCTTATTGGGAATGCGCTCCTTAAGGTTGGAGAAAGAAACGCTGTCTAGTTCAAGAAGACAGGTAGCCATCCCCTTGCCGACCCCATTATCGACAATCTTCTCCGTAATCTGTGCCGTGGCAAAAGCCGCCATGACCATAGCCCCGCCAAGCACAACTGAAAATAATCGTTTCATATCAAATTCATTAAATTAAATTTTAGCAGCAGAGAACTAGCGAGTGAAGGCTATTCGCTTAATCAGGATAACCTTCACAAGGTCGGCATTTAGAAGTAGCGAGATTAGATTTCATAAGCTCGTATAATGATTCTTCGCAAATTTACGGAAAAATCCTGAGATTTTTATCTAAATTTGTGAAACAAAACCACAAGTTATGGACATTTCTTTTCAGTCCATTGCCTGTTGGATTATGAAGTAGCACACTTTATTCTGTGCCGAGGATAATGTCGTCAATTCCCCAACAGATAAAGACAGATACAAAAATTACTACGAATAAGCGCAAAGGCTTAGACTTTATAATTTTAAACCTGTCACAAATCCACTGCAGAAATGCTGATACTATCGCGATTGTTAGATAGACATACCAATGAGCAATAATGATGATTTATATTTGAAGTTTTTCTTATTAGACGCGAAATTAAGCCAATAATTGCATATAACTCCAATATAATCAACCGGCCTTAGCGAGCATCAAAGCATCACTCAACTGTAATTATCGGTTGTCCAAAAAACGAGGAAAGCATAACGAGAGTGGAAAGGGTGAAATTATGCTGTCCACTCAGCCACTTGGTGATTTCACACGGACGCTTACCAATTGAGCGGGCAAATTCGGCTTTTGACAACCCTTTTTGGGTCATAAGGTCATAAATTCTATTGGACACAGCCATTTCCATATCCACCTCTCTGTGGATATTATCCGGTATAGATGACACTATACTATTGTATTCTTCAAAGGCCGTCTTCATATATCAAATGTTTTGTCGGTTTCAATTTCATTCTCGGTAATGGTAATGGTTCCATCCTTCACACCTTCTTTGATAAGCTTGTCAAAGTTTTGCAGGGTGACCACAAATCCACGCAGCTCATCATCTTCATCATAGGTGCGCGTTTTCTTGACTCCTCCATTTCCGAGTATAAGTATGCTGTCTGAGAGTCGCAGGCAATACAGGCGCAACTTTGTTTTAACGACTGGGAGCGCACAGACTCGGTCGCTCATCTTTCCTTCCGGGCGAAAGAAACGCTCCAAAGCTCCAAGATCAGCTATGCTTTCAACAAACTTGGCTATACGGGCCAAATCTTCATTATAAGTAGCGTCGTCCTTGAAACGATTATAGAAACGAAGATATTCCCCTTTATCCTCAGTGATGAACTGAATAGTGTAAAGGGTGCAGTTACGGTCTTTGTTTAGCTGTACAAGTTCTGCTTCGCTCATAATATATGTATGTCTCTTTGTCTTAATAACGGCAAAGTTACGAAAATGTTTTATTTATAAGTAAATACTGGTCGCTTTTTTTGAGTTAAAGTCTCATGATTATCTCCAACACCTCATTGAGTTTGTCTGTCGGGAGCCGCTTGATGTACTGGGCGCGGGCTTCGAGGTTGCTTTGGCAAAGCAAATCTTTGGCGATGATTGGTCTTTTTGGTTACGACATCGAGCATATCGCTGTTGAGATCTCTCTCTCCGCAACAAGAGCAGCCTGCAGGGCTGCTCTTGTTTTAACGAAACGTTTAGAGGAGAGTGCATTGCTGAAGCTGAAATTTCATTATATTTGCAAGAAATCTAATATCAGCACATTATGGCACAAGAGAAGTATCTGTCTCCGCGCGAGATTTTGAAAAGGCTGACACTGCTGGAAAGCCGTATTCCCCGTAGAAATAATGCCGACTATGAGACTGCCCTCGATGTGAATCAGTCTACACCAGTCTCCCAGGCTCAGGTCAATGCCGAGGCCCAGCGCATCCTTGCTTTCATGGGCATGTTTGTCTATACGCCCGACTGTGTTTTCGACAGCTCTCTGGGCTCTACCACGGGCGGTCAGATAGTGTTGAAAGGCGTGTTCAGCGGCAGACTTACGATTCAGATAAATCCGTCGATACGCAACAGTCCGCGGCAGGTCCTGGCCTGTCTCGCACACGAACTGTGCCACAAGCGTCTTGAAGACAGCCGTGTCTCTTTCTCCACCATAGAAGAAACCGAGTATCACACCGATCTGTGCACCATTTATATGGGTCTGGGCCGCCTTATTCTCAACGGTTACAACGTAGGAAACAATGCCATGGGTTACCTTCAGCCCGACATGTACCGTCATGCTTACGACATCATGCAGGCAGTGCGGCATCCAGCGGGTGTTCCTAAGGGGAGCGACGAATTCGGATATGATGTTTTTCTGAGCCAAGCGTTCCAAAAATGGGCCTCCGACCCCGACAAACATCAGTTGGTGCGTTCTCTTTTATTTGACAAAGAGCGCGAGGTCGCTGTAATGGCAAAGAACACCCATCTTCTGCGGCAGCTTCTCGATATAATAGACTCCTATCCCCGAGAAGGTCTGGAGTGGTATAGTGCGGCCTACGGCAGGCATCAGTCGAATCCCGATATGGCCGCTTATCCTATCCACACTTTTTCGGCCCTCTACGATTTGGAAACATCGGTGTACAACGATATTTTTGAGCGGAAGGTCACCGGCATCAATGTGGCGCTGATGTCGTTGCTGCTTTCGCTTGAACGCCATGTGCCCGAAC
>CABQCA010000062.1 GCA_902462525.1 uncultured Porphyromonadaceae bacterium
AGCTGATGACCCTGCTCTTCTCTCCTTCCGGCATGTCCGGCTCTCCTCACCACGAAATCAACTATTACTACCGACATGAACAAGACTATTCTATCCGCACTCGGCATCGCGCTCCTGCTTCCGGCGGGAGCTATGGCCCAGAGCGCCATTGATGCAGCCAACATCACTCCCACCCAGCTGCGCGGAACCGCACGCTTCGTGGCAATGGGCGGCGCTTTCACATCGCTCGGCGGCGACCTGTCGTCGATGGCACAGAACCCTGCCGGCATAGGCATCTACCGCAAGAGCGACGTCGGCCTCACTTTCGACGTGAGCTTCCGCAGCTATAAGACCAGTACCGATTATGGCTCATACAAGCAGAACCACACCAAGGCCTTCTTCGACAACTTCGGTTATGTGGGCGTGGTGCCTCTGTCGGGTGCCATGAGTAGTTTCTCGTGGGGCGTGAGCTACAACCGTCTCAACTCCTTCGACCGCCGCTTCGACGGCTACAACCGTCCGACCGGGACATCGCTCTCGAACTACATAGCATCGTACACAAACGGCGTGAATTCGTCGGAGATGCTGTTCAACAAGGACCAGAACTACAACCCTTACCTCGATTCGAGCGTCGACTGGCTGTCGATTCTGGCCTATAATTCGGAGCTTATCAGCAACACCAACTCCAACACCGACTACGCCGGCCTCTTCCAGAACGGTACTGAGGGCGATGCCATGTACGATGTCCGTGAATGGGGCTACACCGACGAGTACAACATCGATTTCGCCGGCAATGTAAGCGACATTCTTTTCTGGGGTTTCGGAATCGGTGTTGTCGACATGGCCTACCATCGCGAGACGAACTACAGTGAAAGCATGGCCGGAGCCTACATCTACAACAACAATACCAACGGTTTCAGCAACGGTAACGCCGGCTTCAACCTTTACAACTACAAACGCACCACCGGCACAGGCGCAAACCTCAAGTTCGGCCTCATCGTGCGGCCTATCGAGGAACTGCGTATCGGTCTTGCCGTCCACACACCCACATGGCTGCATCTCACCCAGCAGGGTTACGGCGAAGTAGATGCCAACTTCACTCCCGACGGCACCCAGGACACGCATTCCACTTCGGAGTACACCGACGATTTCGACTACGACTGGCGTCTGAACACTCCCTGGCGTATCATGGTGGGTGCGTCGACGGTCATTGCCGGTCAGGCTATTCTCAGCATTGACTATGAGCGTGTGGCCTACAACGACATGAAGATGAAGTACCAGAGCTACAACGACAGCTGGGGCGGCAGTTTCGTGGAAGACAAGGAAGGCAACGCCGACATCAAGAGCTACTACAAGGCTTCCGACATTATCCGCATCGGTGCCGAATACCGCGTGACGCCTTCGTTCAGCGTCCGTGCCGGCTACAATATGCAGAAGTCGAACAGCCGAGAGGACGTGAACAGCCGCGAAATCTACACCGCCGGCACCGATCCCAGCTACTCCTTCGACAAGAACACACAGAACATCTGCTTCGGCGTCGGCTACCGCTACAAAGGCTGGTACATCGACCTTGCCTATCAGCATACCAACAGCAAAAGCACTTTCCACGCCTACACTCCTTTCGCCGGCCTGAAGACTCCCTCGGCCTCGCGCTCGGACAACTACAATAACATTGTAGTCTCCACCGGCATCCGGTTTTAGACAGACGGGCTGTCGGGACCACTGTCTGTTACGGCTACAAAAACGATAGAACCGACTTTTGATAAAATGCTGTAGCTTAGCTGGTTGTTGTGCCGGCTAAGCTACATTTTTATAACCGGGAGTTGATTGGCACCTGACTATTGTCTATTTTTGCCATGCAATGAATCATAATACCAATCGCTTCGTATGACACATTTTTTCAAGCAAAAGAGCATAGCCGCGCTGCTGGCTGTTCTGTGCCTGCTGCCGGCTGTCAATGTCATGGCAGAGAATCCGCAGGCCGCGGAGGAGGCTATGGTGATTTCGGGCAATGCACGTTTTACTGTGCTGACACCAGAAATGATACGCATAGAGTACAGTGACAAAGGCATTTTTGAGGACCGTGCCACCTTCACAGTCCGAAACCGCCGTCCTGAAGCCATTCCGGCATTTACCGTGAAAGAAGATGCCGAATATCTCTATATCGGCACCGGCCGGCTCCACCTCAAATACCGTAAGGGGGCGAGTCCGCGCACCGTTCCTGCGTCGGACCGCAATCTCTCCATAACGATGAACCACGGAGGCAAGCCCGTTGTGTGGTATCCCGGTAAGACGGACTCCCTGAATCTGAAAGGAACCTGCCGTACCCTCGACGGATGCAACGGCGACAACAAGCGCGCTGAAATGGAAGACGGCCTGATATCCCGTTCGGGCTGGGCCGTTATCGACGATTCGTGGGATGCTGTCCGCGCCGACGGCAGCCGCTCGTTCGCTCTTGAACCTGACTCCGGTCTCGGATATGACTGGTGGGCGGAACGTAAAGACCCTCAGGCTGTAGATATGTATTTCATGGGCTACGGCAGCGACTACAAGAAAGCGATCGGTGATTTCACGAAAATCGCCGGCAGGATTCCGCTTCCGCCGGCATATGTCTTCGGGTATTGGTACAGCCGCTATGCATCCTATTCCGCCGATGACTACCGGCAGATTATGCGCGACATAAGAGAGAACGAAATTCCTGCCGATATAATGATTCTCGACATGGACTGGCACTGGAACGGCAAAGCATCCAGCGGCTCCGAAAATATCGGCGGCTGGACAGGATGGTCGTGGAACACCGGTCTGATTCCCGACCCTGCCGGACTTCTCGGAGAAATACATGACCGGAATTTCAAGATAGCGCTCAATCTTCACCCCGCCGACGGCGTCGACAGCCTTGAGTCGCCGTCGTACTACAATTCGATGATCGCCGACCTTGGCGGCAAGTACGCCAAAAACGGCCGTATGGCATGGTGTCTTGATTACCCCGATTTTACCGCTTCGTTCTTCAGAAACATAATCCGCGACCATGAAGCGGAAGGCGTAGATTTCTGGTGGCTCGACTGGCAGCAGCATCTTACCAGCCCCTACACGCCCGGTCTCGGGCAGACTTTCTGGTGCAATCACGTGTTCTTCAATGATATGGTCCGAAACCGGCCCGACCGCCGTCCTATGATATTCCACCGTTGGGGCGGCCTGGGCAGCCACCGCTACCAGATCGGTTTCTCAGGAGATGCTGCCATCAACTTTCCCACCCTTGCTTTCGAGCCTTATTTCACTGCCACGGCCTCGAATGTCGGATACGCTTTCTGGGGTCACGACCTTGGCGGCCACATGTTTACCGATGAGGCCACTGTCAATGATCCTGAGCTGATGCTGCGCTGGATACAGTTCGGTGTCTTTACCCCGATATTCCGCAGCCATGCCACCGACGACAGCCGGATAGAGCGCCGGATATGGAAATTCCCCAATTTCCCGAAACTCCGCGATGCCGTCAAGCTTCGCTACGGACTCTTCCCATATATCTATACTATGGCCCGCGAAACTTTCGACACAGGCATCGGCATGTGCCGTCCTCTGTATTACGAATATCCCGAATGTGAGGAAGCTTATGCCTATGAGGGCGAATATTTCTTCGGGAACGATATTCTTGTCGCCCCTATTACAGAACCGGCTTCTGCCGACGGCCTCAGCTCAAAGGAAATATGGTTTCCCGAAGGCCGCTGGTGGAATGTGTCGGCCGGAGAACTCATCGAGGGGCCGTGTGTGAAAACACTTCGTTTTTCGCAGGACCAGATACCATATTTCTTCCGTGAGGGAGCTATGATTCCGTTCAATCCGCCGACGGTCATGAGCGTGACGGCTCCGGCAACATCTCTGATAATACATGCTGTCGCAGGCAGCGCCGGCACCGGAAAGCTTTACGAGGATTCCGGCGACAACACAGACTATGCCACCGTATATGCCTCAACGAAGTTCTCCCACGATGTCAAAGGCAAAACCGAAACATTTACCATCGCTCCACGCGAGGGCGATTCCACCGGGCTTGTCGGCAGACGTGCGTGGACGTTCAAGGTGCTGAATGCCCCTAAACCGAAGTCAGTGAAAATCAACGGTAAAAAATCGATGTGGACCTATGCCCCGGACGATAAAACTGTGACTGTCTCCATTCCCGAAACCGATTGCTCCGACCGGATAAAGATGGAGGTAAGGTATTAGGCTGTCGGGCCGACAGGCTGTTTCATATATCAGGAGATTAAGCGTGTCAGCGGCGATTGCCGGGACACGCTTTTTTCTCGTAATGGGTGATTTTTAACTTGGTAAAATGTATTTTGTTAACATGATTTAACGAATTAGGGGGGTAAAACTTAAATTATGTGTAATTTTGTCGCAAATATATACCAATTTTTTTACTCTGTTATATGAAAAAGTTTACTCGCTTATTTCTGGCGGTAATGTGCTTCATAATCAGTCTGAACGGTTATTCCAAATCCTTCACCTTGGAAGGGATTACCTACTCGGTGATCAGCGAAACCGAAAAGACTGTCGCCGTGGCACAACCGGCCTCCGGACAAGACCCTTATAAGGGTGCAATCAAAATTCCCGGCACAGTACAATTCGAAGGTCGCGACTACGATGTCGTGAAAATCGACTCCTATGCTTTTGCCGAAGATGTGACAAATGGTCCGCATCTGCTCGAGTCTATCGAAATGAACAATAATATCACCGCCATCGAGGAATGTGCTTTTCAGGGCTGTAAGGCTCTGACGAGTGTTTCAATTCCCAATCGTACACGGTATATTGGCGTCAATGCCTTTGCATACTGTGAGAAACTGACCCAGCTTAAGCTTGGCGACTATCTTGAAGAGATCCGCGACGGCGCTTTTATGGAGTGCGTCAGCCTCGGTGTTGTCAATCTGCCCTCACGTATCAAGACGGTAGGCAAAGAGGCTTTCAAGAATTGCAAGACACTCACCGGCATTAAATTCCCTGTGTCTCTCGAAACGGCCGGCGATGAAGCTTTTGCCAACTGTTCTAATCTTGCCACTATAGATTTCGGAAAGGTAAGCTCGCTCGGCAGCGGCTGCTTCGAAAACTGTACCAGCATAGCAAAAATTGCATTGCCGACAAATTTTGAGACAATCCGCCCGTCGACATTCAGCGGCTGTTCCAAACTTAAGGATATTTCTTTCAGCACGGATCTGAGCGTCATTTCCGACAACGCCTTCAACGGCTGTTCGTCGCTGGTAGAACTCACTCTGCCGGGCACATTGAAAGAAATCGGTGAAAATGCTTTCGGCGCCTGCTCCGGAATCAACCGGCTTACGTTCGCCGACAATTCCGCCGAGCTGCGCTACGGCTCCGGCAACTTCACTGACTCGCCGGTCGAAAGGCTTACACTCGGCCGTACGCTGCGCTACACCTCCACAAATCCCGGAGCTTTCTCTGAGGCTTCCCGCAAAGTAAACAGCCTCAAGAATGTGGAAATAACTTCTACAGTAAGCGCTCTTCCGAAAGCTATCTTCAAATCCTGCAAGGTACTGACAACGCTGAATATCGCCGAAGGTCTCCAGACTATCGGCCAGAGTGCTTTCGAAACCTGCGAAGGTCTTATAGATCTGAAACTGCCGTCGACAGTTGTAACAATCGAAAATCAGGCGTTCTCCCAGTGCTATTTCCTTGAGAACTTCACATTGCCTGCCGGAGTCAGTGTCGTCAGCGCTGATGCGTTCTTCCAGTGCCGCCACATAACATCTGTTGATCTTAGCAATATCACCGAAATAAGGAGCAATGCTTTCGGCGAGTGCGACCGTCTTGCGGAAGTGACACTTTCGGCCTCTCTCAAATCGATAGGTGCCAACGCATTTTCCTCTTGCAAGGAGCTGAAGACAATCGTATTCCCGTCGACACTCTCAAGCATAGGAGCGGGCGCATTCTTCGAATCAGGCCTCCGCGACATCACAAGTGAAGCTACCGTTCCTCCGACTGCCAAAGACGATACTTGGTCGCCGGAAATCTATGAGTCGGCCACTGTCACCGTGCCGACGAAGTCGGTCAATGCCTACAAGTCGGCTGCCGGCTGGAAGGAATTCACACAATTTGCCTATACCGAAGTATTCGACATCACAGTCAGCGCCAATGCAGGTGGCCGTGTGCTGCTCAACGGCAGTCAGGTTGCTTCGCTTGAACTTGTCAAAGGCAGCAGCCTGACGATCGCTGTCGAGCCCGAGGCCGGAAAAGTTGTAGAATCAGCCTCCTACACCATGGGTTCGACGACACAGTCGTTCACCACAACAGCGACAATCAGCGAGGTTACAGCCGATGTGAGTGTGAATGTAAAATTCGGCGACAAGCCTCTCGTTCCGCCCACGGCGATAGCTTTCAATCCTGCCAAGTACAACATCAGACCTGGTGAGACCGCTGTTCTTAATGTTGAATATACTCCTTCCGATGCCTATGCCCCTGTACAGTACAGTGTAGTGTCGGGCAGCGACTATGTTACTGTCAGCGAGAGTGGTGTTGTCACCGGTGTCCGCAACGGCACAGCCACAGTGGAGGCCACGACAGGCTCGCTCACGGCAAGAGCCGTTGTGGTGGTCGATGACGGATCGGTGCAGATAGCACCTTTCGATGCCAGCGAACTCGCGCTCTATGAACCTTATCAGTGCTCTGTGACCGGAGCCGACGGAGTCAATCCCGCCGACATCGTATGGTCGAGCAATAACCCTGCGGTGATAATGTCGAAAGACGGTGTCCTGATGTTTGCCGAAAGCGAAAGCTATTATTGGGTAAATGCAGTCATCAAGGCCGAACTGCCTGCCGGACAGGAAGCTACAATGGAAATTAGCGTCGATCTTTCGTCGAAAACGCCCTATACCTTCACATATATGTCGCAGACATATAAGGCTGTGGCGCCCTATAAACTCGCATGGGACAATATGCGCCGCGAAATCAGCGCCGATGTCACCGTGCCGGCAAATGTGACCTTCGAAGGCTTCACCTACACTGTGACCGCCTTCAACCTCGTGTCCTACAACGGCAGCAGCGACTTCGATGTCACTCTGCCCGCCACGATTACCGATGTCAATATCGACAACAACTTCGTTGGCGACATCTACTGCTATGCAGTGAACCCGCCCAAGGGCAGTCTCAGCCTCTACAGCGATACAGAGCACATCATATATGTGCCTGCCGGAAGCGTAGCCGCCTATCAGAGCACACGTCCCTGGAGTTCGTTCACTATCCGTGCTATGGGCTCCGACGAATATAACGTTACCGTCAGCATCAACGACGCCTCTCTCGGCGAAGTGACACTCAACGGTCAGCCTTCCACCGGTCTCAAAGTGGCCAAAGGCGAAAAGCTTACCATAAAAGCTACTCCTTTCTACTCTGACTATGTAGTCAAATCGGCTTCGTACACCATGGGCACCGAGACAAAGCAGTTTACTTCGAGCATTGTCATAGCATCGGTTACAGCCGATGTGACGGTGAACGTCGAGTTCGGCCGTGAGACAGCAAGCTATCCTGTTGAAGTTTATGCCAACAACGGCGGCAGCGTATCGCTCAACGGAACGGTTTCAACCGGAATAATCATAGAAGAAGGCAAGCCTCTTGCCATCAAGGCTATCCCCGATGCCGGCAAGAAGGTGCAGAGTGCTTCCTGGACAATGGGCGGAGAAGTCAGAACGTTCACCGGCGAGACTGTCATCGCCGCTGTCACGGCCGCTGTTAGAGTCGATGTCGTTTTTGCCGACAACGGCGGAAGCACAGGCGAAACGGCTACTGCGACTTTCGATTTCACAGTTCCGTCGGCTCTCAATCCGGCACAGACAGTGAATACGTCGAACAGCCCTGTATGCGAGGTCGACGGTGTGACATTCTCCAACAATGGCGCGACTGTAGTAACCACCGGCGGAGGCACGACCGCACGTCTGTGGGCATATCGCGAATCTTTCCAGTACCGCGTGTACAACGGCGCTACAATGGTGATAAAAGTCAACGACCAGAACGCTAAAATCACCGGCATCGTCTTCGAAGGCGCCAACAACGATGCCCTCACTATCGGCGGTACGGCTCTTGCCGACGAAGCAAAAGTCACCTACACGCTGCCCGCACCCGCCAACAGCATTCAGGTGAAATGTGTGACTAACGGTTCGCACAAGCGCGCCGACATCAGCAGGATTACAGTGGAATATACCACCGCATCAAGCGGCATCGAAGGTGTCGAAGTAGCCGGCGGTCCGGTCGAAGTCTTCACTCTCACCGGTCTGAAGATTGCTGATAGCACCGAAGGTCTTGCCCCCGGCATCTACCTTGTTCGTCGCGGCAACAAGGTAAGCAAGGTTGCAATAAAATAAGTATTTATTTATATTTGGTCCATGCGTGCCCGGTCCCTCCGACCGGGTGCGCTTTTTTAGTATGTTTTCAGTTAACTTCTTCCGAGGATGAGAATGTCCCCGAAAGTTTCAGTCTGACTTTCGGGGACTCTTCAGGGAATTCAGGTGTAAATCTATTGTTTTGTAAGAACAAACTGCTTTTTAGAGAATCGGGGCGCTATTTTCATGGACGAGGAATTCAGTTCCAGTACCAGAAATGTTATTGTAGAACCGTTCTCCATCTTTATTGAGATTCCTCCTTTTTGAGGTGAGTTAACCTTGTATGTAAATGGTGTGCCGTTATATGTGCCTGTGGATTCATCGGAAAAAGTCATTATTACATTTTCTCCTGTCACGCTTCCGCACCAGGTGCCCAGCAGTGAGTTCCGTGGCACGCCGGCCGAACCGGGAATATCAATTTCGATGAATTCGATGGTATTTGCTGTCCGTTTTACTTTATATTTGTTGTCTTTTTCCACAACCGGCAGGATATTTCCTTGGTGGAAGGTGGTTTCATCGACAGTCGATTGGCTGACAACCGATTGTCCCGAAACGATATACCTTGCGCTTCTGCTGCCCTGATAGATGACAGGCGAGAGAAACATGCCGCTTAGCGGAGTTGCCGGCGCCGCTTTGATAATCTGATCCCTGTATTTGAATATCGGACGGACGACAACGTTTTCAGGGTCGATGCCTTTAAGTTCGTCGCGAAGAGGAAATTCTGTGTTAAAGCTTTGCGCTTCCGCGTTTTTTGGCTGGAGAATATCGCTGTTTTCCTCGTCCCATAATCTCTTTATGGTTTCGTCGGTCTGAGAGTCGGCAACTTCGAACCCTATCTCAATCGGTGATTCGACAGGATTTTCAGAATAAGTAGCTACATCGATAGCTTTGGAGAGCCCGGGGGTCTGGACAAACGAGCCATGCTCCCGTCCGGCGGTGGAACGTGTATGGAACTCAGGAAAGAGATCCAGCGTTCCTATTTCATAGGGTAGTTCAGCTTCAAAAGGCAATTTGGAGCGGTCTTGTTTTCCGAAAATCCAGTTGGTAAGGCGGTAGGTGTATGTTTCCATGGCTAATTTTGCCGACAAAGTAATCTTTGCCTTTCCATAGGTCTCCTGAGAGTACTCTGTGGTCAGCCGGTTGATGGCCCCCATGCCGAACTCACCATTCAATTCCGGACCAAGTTTAATCATCGCGCCTGCCCCCAGCCTGTCGAAAAGGACACCGATTCCGATGTCGGCAAGAGCTCCGAGATATAACTTGCCGTTGAGGTAGCACTGCACTTTCTGCTCCATATCTCCGAGAGGATTCTGAGTGAAGACAGGTTCCCGAAAAGTATTCTGTCCGTCTTTGCGTTCCCATTCGAATACGGCCTTGTATTCGGTCTTATATTCATAATCGATTCCGGCTTCTACCATGAAATCAAGGAAACCTCCTAACTCAATGTCAAGAGCAATGGCGCCCATAGCTGTTGGGAGCCGGAATCTTACAGGCATCGGCGAAGAGACAATTTCTTTTTTTATGTTGTCTTTTGATTCAAAGACAGCTTTGATTTCGGGCGATATGCAGACAGTGATAAGAGCATGATAGTAATGATTCCATGGATCGAACACCACTTCTTCTGCTTTTATGCCTGAAGTAAGATTGATATGTCCGCTCGCGGTAATGTTGTCGTAGTCTATCTCCGGCAGTTTGATTTCAAAGTGCTTATATTCCATATCGGCTTCTCCGGCAAGGGACCTGCTCTGGATTTCGGTGCCGTCACCGCTTAGAAAGAACTTGTCAAACATTTCTTCCGGCGGGAGATAATCGATTGCAGCCACAACCACACCGTTTTCCGTCGCTACATTTTTTACATAAGCGCAAATTCCGTAAGGCAGTACGTCGGTAATTCTGTCGTAGTATACTTTCTCGCCGGTTCTGACGATTAACGATGCATCGGTCCCGGACTTGTATTTTAATTTGGCTTCATCAAATTCCCCGATAGCGTCGGCCTCTTCATCGGAGAGGCGGCGTACCGATGCCTTTGTCTTGATTGTGTTCCGCGATCCGAAGGCCACAGAGTCGATGTCGGCAATCGGGACGATGACCGCACTGCCGTCGCTGCGCACAAAAGCCTGCGACACAAGTTCTTCATGTTCAACTGAATCGGCATCGAACTTAGTCAGCTCGATCCGTGCCACTTTGTCGGAATAAAATATGTTTGTGATTCCGGATTTGCGGAATACGAGTATCTGTTTATGTTCGTCGCTTTCGGCGAGTATTGAAACCGAGGTGAAGCAAATGGCCGCAAACAGAAGTAATAGTCGCTGTTTCATTTCTTTGTCATTTTAAATGATGAACGGCCGATTCTGACGAGGTATATCCCGGCGCTCAGGCCGCTGATGTCTATCACTTTATCCTTAAGAATGAAAGGACGCTCCGATCCGTCGGTGCTGTAGATGCTGACCGGCCCGTTTTCGCTGTGCATGGAAAAATCGATGTATCCGCGTCGGTCAATTGTTATGCCGGTCAGATTTCCTTCGACTTTTTCGATGGAGGATGATTCGTCGCCGAATTCATAGCGGATTATGTCGCCGAGAGGAAACGATAAAATGCCGATATTCATTTGTGTGCCGGAAAATGTTATTTCGCGGGCATCTTCGAAGGGTATTATTTTTGTACGGTCGGCTGTCATGTAGAGTACAATAGCATCGGTTGTCTCCGCCGTCATGACAGATGGTGCCAATAATGACAGTACAAGGGTTATATAAAAACAGAGATGTCTCATATATGGTGTTGTTTGTCAATAAGATATTGATTCGAAGACGGCTATTTATAGACATATCCGTCATCTGTATGAATAATAGCGTCGATTTCCGGAATATACATAAGTACAAAGGCATCCTTACCATCGACAAGCGCTATCATATTGCCTTGTATGTAGTATCTCCAGATTTGAGATCTTTCCGATGAAGTTTCAGTGCATGTATTGTCGGTGAAAGCGTAGGTCCTTTCTGTAAAAGAACTACTCCACTTTTTTCCGTTGAGAAACTCGTGGGACAGTTCGCCGGTATGTTTGGCGTGCTCTGCTACGGGCACTGAAAGAAGCTGTGATTTTCCTATCATCACGCCGTCGACGGTGGCGGAAATGAAGAACGGGAGTTTTGTCCAGTCGGTTTTGGAGAAAGTGTCGGCGGTCCCGACTGCAACGGAGAGGATTCCGAAATCGTTTGTGGTGGCCGACTTCGTTTCGGTGCAGACCACAGCATTTTCAGAGTTAGTGATTTCGACAGTGACATTCACGGTTTCGTTCGCTCTCGGTTCGCCGGTGGCAGTGTTGAGCAGCGTCACCTGATACCCGATTTGTGCGTTTGCAATAATAGAAAGCAGGCAGTATATTGCCAATAGCGTCAGATGTTTCATGGCGGAAATGAATAAATGATATGCTATTTCCATTCATATTCTTCTGTGAAAAACCTGCCATCAGCATAGTAAATCACTTCATATCTATGCTCGTTCTCTACAGACCCGTCATCATTATAAATGGTATTAACATATGGCCGTATAATGATATTTCCTATAATAAAGTATTTTCCTCGGTCAGGATCGTCGTCACCCCAGCTTCTTGTACAATAATCTTTAGAAAAAGAAATTCTGTATGCTGAAGGACCACCAATGGGGCGGAGACTCTTTCCGTTGAGAAATTCGTGGGATAGTTGGCCGGTGTACTTTGCATATTCAGCGACGGGAACGGAAAGAAGTTGGGATTTTCCTATCATCACACCGTCGACTGTAGCGGAAATGAAGAACGGGAGTTTCGTCCAGTCGGCTTTGGAGAAAGTGTCGGCGGTCCCGACTGCAACGGAGAGGATTCCGAAATCGTTT
>CABQCA010000063.1 GCA_902462525.1 uncultured Porphyromonadaceae bacterium
AAGAGCAACAACGCCGCTCTTGCCCAGATCCTCACAAAGGACTACAGCAAAGCTAAATCGACTCTCGCTGCCATCAGTAGCCCCGACGCCACCACATACTACCTGATGGCCGTTCTCGGTGCCCGCACAAACAACGAATCGATGATCTCCACCAACCTCCGTCAGGCTATCCGCCTCGACAACAAGATGGCTCAGAAAGCTCTCAACGACCTCGAATTCGCCAACTACAACATCAGCAACGCCCTCTGATAACACGCTTCTGAAAAAGCAATAATTTAACAGCCGGACAAGCTTCTCAATCGCTTGTCCGGCTGTTTTTTTGTTCAAATAAAATTTATCAATCGTTAACGCTGCAGTGCTTGAACCAGGCACTGCGGCGACTTATCTTTGCACCAAAACTAAAAAAATCTGATAACCAAACATATATAATACTACAATAGATATACCGTTATACGATATTTGTCATATCTTTGCTATAACAGAAACTTTACCATGAAAACCGAATACGAAATCAAAATTGCTCACGTCAATACCACCACCGGCGACATTCAGACCTGTGGGGAGCATACTCGCGGAGTGAGCATGCTGGCCGGCCAATTCGCAGCCGAATTCGGCTATGAGGCCTTCGGCCGCGTTCTCGGCACATTTCACGACAAAGGCAAGGAGAAATTCGATTTTCAGACATATATCCGTCTTAGCTGCGGTCTTCCGGCATTAAGTACACATTACAGCGACAAATCGCACGCTTATGTCGGCGCAATACTTGCCCACTCGCTCTACCAGGGTGAAAACGGCCTGCTCACATTCCCCATAGCCGGACATCACAGCGGCCTCGATAACTATTCCGACCTTGAGCGCAAACTCAGTGCCAAGGTTCCTGACGGCATTGACTGTCCGGCATCCGAAATCCTCGAACGGCTCAGATTACATCGCGCCGACTTGCATCACCTCGTAAGGATGCTTTTCTCCTGCCTTGTCGATGCCGACTTTTTAGATACCGAGGCCTTCATGAATCCCGATACCGGCAGCATGCGCAAAAATACGGCAAGCCTCGCATCGCTCGCCGACAAGCTGGAACACTATCTGCAGAAACTCAACACGACAACAGCCGACACGCCCGTCAACCGCATACGAAAAGAAGTGCAGCAGGCATGTCGCAAGGCCTCGGTACGGGAGCGCGGATTCTACAGTCTGACCGTTCCCACAGGTGGCGGCAAGACTCTGAGTTCGCTTCTATGGGCCATATTGCATGCCATGCACAACGGTATGCGGCGAATCATCATCGCTATACCATACACATCTATCATCGTACAGACAGCCACAATACTCAAGGAGATATTCGGCGACGAAAACGTGCTGGAACACCACTGCAACACCGTAGATGAGGCAGGCGGCAATTCGGCGACAAGGCTGAAAAAGAAACTTGCTGCCGAAAACTGGGACTGTCCTATAATAGTGACAACAAACGTACAGCTGTTTGAGTCGGTCTTTGCCTCTAAGGTATCGAAATGCCGTAAACTGCACAACATAGCCAACAGCGTGATCATTCTCGATGAAATACAGACGCTGCCGGTCCAACATCTGCAACCCATTGTCGACAGTCTCAACGCATACAGACGACTTTTCGGAACTTCAGTGCTGTTCACTACAGCAAGCATGCCGGCCCTGACAGGCAATCATCGCGGCAACGGCGGCAAGGAATTCCGAGGCTTCGGCGATATAAAAGAGATAGTACCGCCCGGAAGCCGTCTTTACGACCGTCTGAGGCGCGTCGACATCGAATTCGATTATTCGCCAAGCAGCTACGACGATATCTCATCGCGCCTTACCGACTACAGCCGCGTGCTGTGCATTGTCAACACACGGCGAGATGCAGGCGAGCTATACAGCCGCCTGCCTGACGAAGGCCGCAAATACCATCTCTCACGCATGATGTGTCCGGCCCACATACGCCGTACTATCGACGAGATTAAAGAAGCGCTGCGCAATCCCTCGTCCGAAGTGATACGTGTGGTTGCCACACAGCTTATCGAAGCGGGAGTCGATATAGATTTCCCGGTCGTGTACCGTCAGGAAGCCGGCCTCGACTCCATCCTTCAGGCAGCCGGACGCTGCAACCGTGAAGGACGGCTCGAAAGAGGACACACTACCGTTTTTTCATTAGCCGGCGAGCATGCGCTTCCATGCGGAACTATCAGTCAGGCAGCAGCTGCCTGCCGCAACACTGGCTTCGACGATCCGTTCGCACCTGAAGCAATGACGGACTATTTCAGACACTATTACAGCCGTTCACATACCTTCGATGCCGGTCCCGGCGGCGAGACAGCTTTTATTGAGGATGCCCTCGGCCGTCCTGCCGAGCTGCGCTTCCGCGATGCCGCCGAAGGCTTCCGGCTCATCAGCGACAAAGGCAAAACGCTCTACGTCAACTGGGGCGAAGGAGCTTCGCTCATATCCGGGTTGAAAGCCAACGGTCCTTCGCGCAACCTGATGCGCCGGCTGGGGCTGTATTCTGTGAATGTGACACAGCGCGACTTCGACACGCTGCGCCAATACGGAGCCGTCGAAGAAGTTATCGACGGCATATACTGGGTGCCCTCGCCGGCGCAGTACAGCGACCGAACGGGGCTCACTTTAGACAATACATGGCTTGAAGAAATATTAATAATATAATATAATATAATATAATGGAATATACCGACAAAGAGTATTGCCTCGAGGTGTGGGGCGACATAGCGTGCTTCACACGGCCGGAGCTGAAAGTAGAGCGAGTGAGCTACGACGTGATTACGCCATCGGCAGCCCGCGCCATATTCGAGGCCATCTACTGGAAGCCAGCCATAAGGTGGGAGATCACGCGTATCGAGGTCATCAATCCTATCCGCCGTACTTCTGTCCGACGCAACGAAGTCGGCGCCGTAGCCGTCAAAAAACCGATCTTCATCGAGGAGAAACGTCAGCAGAAAAACACGCTGATGCTGAAGGATGTGCGTTACCGCATTTATGCTCGCATGGTGTTTATCCCAGTGCGTTGCCGCGAGGGCGGCACCCGCCTGCCGGGTGCCGACGAGAATCCCGGCAAGTACAATGCCATCTTCGAGCGCCGAGCTGCACTCGGCCAGTGCTTCAGCCAGCCATACCTCGGCACACGCGAATGTGCGGCCTTCTTCGAGCTTATCGAAAACGACAGTCAGAAAACCGAGGCGCCGATCGCCGAAAGCCGCGACTTCGGCATCATGCTCTACGACCTCGATTTTTCAAATCCCAATGACATACGTCCGATGTTTTACCATGCCAATATGGAAAACGGCGTCATCACGGTGCCGTCGCCCGATAGCCCCCTGATACTGAGATGATACTTAAAGCTCTATACGATTACTATCACCGTTCGGGCAATCTTGCCCCTTTCGGAACGGAATATAAGGAAATATCCTTCCTTATTGTCATCGACAGCGAAGGCCGCTTTCTGCGGCTTGAGGACAGACGGCTCGACAAGAAGCGGGCACAAAAGTTTCTCGTTGTCAAAGGCTCGCGCACAAGCGGCATTAAACCTTACTTTCTTTGGGATAATGTGGAGTACGTAGCCAACTACAGCGAGGAACATGCCCTGCTCGAAAAGAAAACCGATAGCTCGAAAATAGCGGAGCTGCACGATTCGATAGCGAAAACGCAGGCCAAACACAACGCCTTCGTCAGCCAATGCACCGACCTTGCCCGTCTGCACCCCGACAATGCCGCTATCAGGGCTGTCGCTTCGTTCTACCAAAGCGGGCAGCTCGAAAAAATCTACAGCGACCCTCTATGGCCGGAAATAGCCAAAAAGCCTATTGTCAACCTGTCGTTCCTCCTCGACGGCGATACATCTGCCATTGCCGAAGACATCTGTCTCCGGCCGAAAATGGAAGAATCCGAAGATGGCAAAGAATCCATCTGCCTCGTTACCGGCAATTACGGCGTCTCGGTCGTAAGCACCACTTCGACTCCTATCGTTGGAGGAAAATCGAACGGTCGCCTGGTGTCATTTCAGGTCAGCTCGGGCTACGACTCTTATGGTAAAAAGAACTGCCACAACGCGCCGATATCAGAAGACGCAGAAGCAGCATATACGACGGCACTCAACAAACTGCTTGCACGCGACTCGCATAATAAATTCGTCGTCGGCAGCCGCACTTTCGTCTTCTGGACTTCGAACGAAAGCCCGGCATCGCAGAAAGCCGAAGAAGCCATGTCCGATCTCATCGCCTTTGTTGATGTCGAAACCGACGATCCCAACGCCCGCATCGACCTTGTGCGCAGTGTGTTCAACGACATCTATTCAGGCCGCATACCCTCCGAAGCAACCGACCGCTTCTTCTTCCTCGGCCTTGCGCCCAATGCAGCCCGAATAGCCGTCACTTACTGGAACGAATGTTCGCTCAAGGAATTCGCCGGACGCATACTCCACCATTTCGACGATATGGCGGTTGTCGATACCCGAAAGGTCAAAAAGCCCTATGCCGGCATCTACAATATCCTCGGAGCTGTGACACTGAACGGCAAAAGCTCCGAAGTGCAGCCCAACCTGCCCGAAGCCGTGTTCAAGTCGATACTGCAAAACGCACCCTATCCCTTTGCCCTGTTCTCCGCCGCAATGCGACGCATCAGAGCCGAACAGAATATCAACATCACCCGTGCCGCCATAATCAAGGCATATCTCAACAGACTGAACAATAACAATTCTAAATTACATACTATGCTCGACACTAACGACACCAACGCCGGCTATGTCTGCGGCCGTCTCTTCGCCATTCTGGAGAATATCCAGGAACGCGCCAACGGCACCGCCACCATAGGCTCGCGCTATCTGAACTCCGCATCCGCTACCCCCGGAGCTGTATTCGCAACCCTGCTGAACCTGTCGTCGCACCATATCGACAAGCTTAACCCCGGCCAGCAGATACTCTTCGAAAAACTAAAAGGAGAAATCATAGGCCGCCTCGGCGCCGACGGATTCCCCGCACGCCTGAACCTTCAGGATCAGGGCCGCTTCATGGTCGGATACTATCACCAGCGTCAGGACCTCTACACTTCCAAAGCCGATAAAAAAGAAAACGATTAACGAATAACCCTAAAATCATAAATAAAATGAACGAGATTAAAAACCGTTACGACTTCGTTTACATCTTCGACGTACTGGACGGCAACCCCAACGGCGATCCTGACGCCGGCAACCTGCCCCGCATTGACATCGAGACCGGCATGGGCCTCGTGACCGATGTATGCCTCAAACGCAAGGTGCGCAACTATGTGCAGACCGCCCGCAACTGTGCTCCCGGCTTCGACATCTTCATCAAGGAGAAAGCCGTGCTCAACAACGCGATTGACGCCGCTTACGACGCCGCTACAGTCGTCGAGGCCAAAACCGCCGACAAGGTCGATGCAGCCCGCCGTGTCATGTGCTCGCGCTACTACGATGTCCGCACTTTCGGCGCCGTAATGTCGACAGGCAAGAACGCCGGCCAGGTGCGAGGTCCCATTCAGTTTACCTTTGCCCGCTCGGTCGATCCTATCGTCAGTCAGGAACATTCTATCACCCGCATGGCCGTGGCAACCGAAAAAGAGGCAGAAAAACAGTCGGGCGACAACCGCACCATGGGCCGCAAGGCAACCGTGCCCTACGGCCTCTATGTGGCACACGGCTTTATCTCGGCAAATCTCGCAGGCCAGACCGGTTTCTCCGAAGAAGACCTCGAGCTGTTCTGGGAGGCTCTCGCCAACATGTTCGACATCGACCGTTCTGCCGCCCGCGGACTCATGAGCCCGCAGCGTCTCATCGTCTTTCGTCACGATTCGGAGCTTGGCAACGCTCAGGCCAACAAGCTCTTCGATTTGGTCACCATCCGTCGCAAAGACCCGGCTGCAGTCGCCCGTAATTTCAGCGACTACGAGGTCTCCGTCGACACCGCCGCCCTTCCCAACGGCGTCGAAATCCTCAACATGTTATAAGAGAAACCCCACATCATGTTTGCACAGGACGACTGGCTGATGCTTTCAGAAATACAGCATTTCCTTTTTTGTCCGCGCCAGTGGGCACTGATTTCTATCAATCAGCAGTGGGAAGACAATGTTCTGACTGTTGAAGGCACCCTCCTGCACGAAAATGTCGACGATTCATTCTATCGCCTGTGCAACAGCGGACGTCTCACCCTGCGCAGAGTGCCTCTGGCATCTGCGCAGATGGGCGTCAGCGGTTTTTCGGACGCTATAGAGCTTATCCCGGCAACTGAACAGGGCATGAAAATAGATGGTTACCACGGCCTTTGGACTCCCTACCCGGTAGAATTCAAGCACGGACAGCCGAAAGAAGGCTACTCCGACGAAGCACAGCTTGCGGCGCAGGTAATGTGCCTCGAAGAAATGTACGGTCTGTCACTCGACGAAGGAGCTCTATTCTACGCAAAGACCCGCCGAAGGCAGACGGTGAAAATAAGCGACGAACTTCGTGAAATAACGCGGGATTCGTTCCTCGACATGCACGATATGCTGTCGCGCGAAAAAATACCCGAAGCCGTTCCATCGCCCAAGTGCGCCGGCTGCTCGCTCATAGACATCTGCATGCCCTACTCGGGCCATGGCAAAGACGTGTCACACTATCTTAAGAAATACTTCGATGAGAACACTCCTTAACACTCTTTACATCACCAATCCTGAGGCATATCTCAGCAAAGACGGTCTCAACGTGGTTGTCACAGTCAAGGAAGAGGAAAAACTGCGGATACCCACGGTCAACATCGAAGCCATCGTCACGTTCGCTCATGCCGGTGCGTCGCCGGGCCTGATGAAATTATGCGCCGACAGCGGAATCAGCCTCTCCTTTCTCACCCGACAGGGTCGCTTCATCGGCCGTTTTCAGGGTCCCGTACATGGCAATGTGCTTCTGCGACGGGCTCAGCACCGACTCCTCGACGACTCTGAGCGCTCACTGCATCTGGCACGCCTATTCATAGCCGGTAAGATTCAGAATTATCAGCGAATTCTGCAGCGCAGGCAGCGCGACTACGACGAAAACGCCGATGTCGCCCGTGTCGTGCTTTCGCTGGGCCGCTTGAAAAACGCAGCTCTCGGCGCTATTTCGGCCGACGAACTGCGCGGCTTCGAAGGACAGGCTGCAGCCGACTATTTTTCGGTTTTCAATGAGCTGCTGACCAAACAGCGCGATTCCTTTTCAATAGCCGGAAGGTGCCGCAGGCCGCCCCGCGACCCCGTCAACGCTATGCTCTCCTTTGCCTACACCCTTATAGCCAACGATGTCGCATCGGCACTCGAAACCGTAGGGCTGGATCCCTATATCGGCGTTTTCCACACCCTGCGCCCGGGCCGCACTTCGCTGGCACTCGACCTGATGGAAGAAATGAGAGCATATCTCGGCGACCGTTTTGTAATTTCTCTCGTCAACCGATGTCAGGTGACCCCGCGCGACTTTGCAAGCCGGGGCGAACAAGGAATAATAATGACCGATGAATGCCGCAAAACATTCATATCGGCATGGCAACAGCGAAAAAAAGAAATCATAACACACCCTTATCTTCAGGAAAAGATTGCCATCGGCCTGCTTCCACACGTCCAGAGCCTCCTTCTTGCACGGTATATGCGCGGCGATTTAGATGATTACCCGGTATTCCTGATAAAATAAACAAGTCATCTTATATATGCTCATCCTTGTTACATACGATGTTGCCATCAATACAGAGTCCGGGCAGAAACGCCTGCGACGAGTGGCGCGCCAATGTCTCAACTACGGCCGGCGGGTTCAGAATTCGGTCTTTGAATGTATTATCAACGAGGCACAGTTTGTGAGTCTTAAGGCATCCTTGACCAAAATAATAAACCCCAAAACAGACAGCATCCTTATTTATATCCTCGGCAAAAACTGGCGGCGAAATATCGTACGCCTCGACTGCGAAACAACATACGATGTCGAAGACACTCTTATTGTCTGAAAAAATTTCTCCTTCATTGCAATTCGCGAACCCTAAGCATTGCAATAAAACACAGACCTTTCGCGTTGTATAGATATACGATTTATTGTACTATAACAGGGATTGTTACATAATCGGCTTTTTAAATGCCTGCTTCAATTGCTCTTCATTAATCCAAGGTCCGCGCAAACGCCACCGCAACCCATTGATTAACAGCAGGCACCAACACATACAGTCGCGCCCCCCGCGGGCGCGTGGATTGAAACACGATATTTGTGCTAACTCTTATATCATAGACGTCGCGCCCCCCGCGGGCGCGTGGATTGAAACCCTCAAAACTAAAGACCCTCTAGACTTCTATGAGTCGCGCCCCCCGCGGGCGCGTGGATTGAAACTTTGCAATAAATACAATGGTTGCAAGGAACTAAGAGTCGCGCCCCCCGCGGGCGCGTGGATTGAAACAATAATCAACTTAACGAAGCTATGAAAGCTATTAGTCGCGCCCCCCGCGGGCGCGTGGATTGAAACTCGGGATAATAAAAAATAAGACGAGCACCAGGAGGTCGCGCCCCCCGCGGGCGCGTGGATTGAAACAAACTATACAGTCCTATTTAGAATGAGAGTTTAGTCGCGCCCCCCGCGGGCGCGTGGATTGAAACTCTACACTCTTACCTATGATGACGAACATCTACCGTCGCGCCCCCCGCGGGCGCGTGGATTGAAACCTACTGGCTCTCGTCTTTATAATGTCCCTACCGTCGCGCCCCCCGCGGGCGCGTGGATTGAAACACACTCTCACTTATGATGACGCTCACCTCCCAGCGTCGCGCCCCCCGCGGGCGCGTGGATTGAAACTCCACTATCGCCCGTGCTGCATCGATCATCGCAGTCGCGCCCCCCGCGGGCGCGTGGATTGAAACACCTTGTTGAAGGCGGTAAGTCCGAGAATACCGGTCGCGCCCCCCGCGGGCGCGTGGATTGAAACGAGGAAGCGTTGTTCGCTTTCGCATAAGCAAGACATTGCTCCCTCACGAGGGGCGTTGAGGATCAGTTGGCGAAGCGGCGGAGGAGATCGAGGAAGGCGGGGCCGTAGCGGCGGGCCTTGTATTCGCCTACGCCGTTGATGCCGAGGAGTTCGTACTCGGTTGAGGGGCGCTTCTCGGCCATTTCCTTCAGCGATGCATCGCTGAAAATGATATAGGGGGGCTTGCCTTCGCCACGGGCTATCTCCAGCCGCAGTTCCTTGAGCCGTTCGAAGAGGGCGCGGCACAAGCGATAATCTGCCGGAACAGGAGTCGTCGTCCGCAAAGGGCGGGAGGTCAATTCGCCCGTATCTACGAATCGCGAGAGTGTGAGGTGTGCCTCGCCGCGAAGCAGACGATGGCCGAAATCGGTGACACGAAGATGATTGCCGTCGTCGTAAGCAGTCTCGAAGACCCCGAGCTGCACCATCTGCTGTATATAGTCGTTCCACTCGCGCACACTGAGGTCGGCCCCGGCGCCGAAGGTTTTGATGCGGTCGTAGCCGGCAGCACGTATGTCGGCCCGCATTGAACCTCGCAGGATATTGATTAAAGTGAAGATGCCTATGTTCGTCCAGCCCGTACGTGCAACGGCACTCAGCGCTTTCTGTGCAAGGATAGTGGCGTCGAATCGTTCGGGCGGTTCGAGGCACACGTCGCAGTTGCCGCAATCACAGTCGCGCTCCTCACTGAAATATGCCAGCAGTATGCGGCGCCGGCACACCCGGGCCTCTGCATAATCGCGCATACGGTTTAGTTTTTCCAGATTCACAGCCTGACGGCCCGACTCGGCGGCGAAATTACGGCGCGCTATGATGTCGGCCACACTATGAAAAAGCACGGCCTCGGCAGGAAGACCGTCGCGGCCGGCGCGTCCTATCTCCTGGTAGTAGCTTTCGATATTGGCAGGCAGATTGTTGTGTACCACCCACCGGATATTGCTTTTGTCGATACCCATGCCGAAAGCGATGGTGGCGCACACCACCTGCGCGGTGCCGTCGACAAAAGCCTTCATCGACGCCGTACGTTCGGCCACACCCATGCCGGCATGATAACGTACCGAGCGCACACCGGCCTTGACGAGAGCATTATGAAGCCTGTCGACATTGGCACGCGACAGACAGTAGGCCACCCCCGAATCAGTAGGATATTTGCGGACAAGCGACACTATGAAACGCACACGTTCCTTCGCTCCGGGGTTATTATAAGCCCGAAGCGAAATGTTGGGACGGTCGAACGAACTGACAAACATATAGGGGTCGCGCAGCTTCAGCTGTGTGGCAATATCTTCACGGGTCAGGCGGTCGGCCGTCGCCGTAAGGGCAATTACAGGAACATTTGGTCGCAACTCCTTGATACGCGACAGCTCCGCGTAGTCAGGCCGGAAATCATGACCCCACTGCGATATGCAGTGTGCTTCATCAATAGCAAAAAGACTGATTCTGAGTCTGTCCCAGCGGTCAATTTCGCTGAGCAGACGTTCGGGCGAAATGTACAGCAGTTTCAGACGTCCGCTGAAAGCAGCATCAAGAATCCGCCGGTTTTCGCCCTCGGTCTGATTGGAATTTACGGCAGCGGCAGGAATGCCGTTGGCAATAAGAGCCTGCGTCTGATCCTGCATCAGTGCTATCAGCGGCGAAACAACAACGGCACACCCCGAATCGGCAAGCAGCGCCGGAAGCTGATAGCATATCGATTTGCCGCCGCCTGTCGGCATCAGCACCAGAGCATCACGGCCGCGGCTCACTGCCTCGATAATTTCATACTGTCCGGGCCGGAAGGTCCTGTAGCCATAAAAACGCGACAACAGACCAAGGGCCCGCGTTCTGAATTCGTCTCTTTCCATGCGACAAAGATACGGATTATTTCTCCAAATGCCGCATAGTCTTGTCGGCAAGGTATTTTCGGGCACGTGCCGCCCAGCGCGAACCGGAGCAGGTCGATTCGTTTTCGAGCACCGACATCAACTGCCACACCAGAATCATAGCTCCGAGAAAATTGAGAGCGCTATAGCCGCCGGTGACAAAGCACAGTGCGCCGCCAAGCACCATGTCGACTCCATGAGCCGCGCACAGACCGACATAAATGGCGGCGAGAGTACGCACGGCGCGTCCGAAACGACGCGACGACAGCATGCCCGTATCAACGGATTTCCCGGCACGCTTAAGACGCCGGCGAAGCCTGAGCGCCGACACCACATCGGCCACTACGGCCACTGTACACAGCCCTGCCACAGGAAGCACAGGCTCTACAAAAGCTGCGGCAACACCGCAGACAGCCGTAATGGCAGTTTTTATCGCTACTGTATCCATAGTATTGAAGATATTAGATTTCAAAGCACAAAGGTATCGGGCGGACAGCTCCCGATTTCGTCATAAATAACCGACGCCGTCTTTTGTACATTTAATAATTTATTATTATTTTTGCGTCGTGGAAAGCCTCAAGGCACACACGATTCACACCGCTTAACAAAACGATGGATTACAGCATTTTAGATTTTCTGAGCCTTCTCGGCGCCGTCGGACTCTTCCTCTACGGCATGAAGGTGATGAGCGAAGGGCTGCAGAAAGCCGCCGGCGATCGCCTGCGAAACATTCTGTCGGCCATGACACGCAACCGTTTCACAGGCCTCCTCACAGGCATAGTTATCACAGCCCTTATCCAAAGTTCATCGGCGTCCACCGTGATGGTGGTTAGTTTCGTCAACGCCGGGCTCATGACCCTGGCACAGTCCATGGCCGTCATAATGGGCGCAAATGTGGGCACTACGTTCACGGCGTGGATTATAGCGATTTTCGGTTTTAAAGTCAATATTTCGGCGTTCATGCTGCCTCTGATAGCACTGGGCGTCGTTCTTTTATTCACAAACAAGAGCAAAGCCAAGTCGTTCGGCGAACTTCTGGTCGGTTTCTCCTTCCTTTTCATGGGCCTCGACCTTATCAGCGACTTCGTGCCCGACCTGCAGAACAACCCCGAAATGTTCGCCAGCCTGCGCGAATACTCCGCACTGGGTCTGCGGTCGATACTCATCTTCGCTCTGGTGGGCGTTGTGGTAACGATGGTCATCCAATCGTCGGCAGCGACTTTCGCCATCACCCTTATAATGTGCAGCAAAGGCTGGATTACTTTCGACCTCG
>CABQCA010000064.1 GCA_902462525.1 uncultured Porphyromonadaceae bacterium
AATCGAGTTTATCAACCTATTTTAGAAGTTTAGGCTTGCACAAATCATAAAAATACCTTTCGTTCAGCCGTCAGGACGGTACGCCGGTGGCAGTCGAAAGCTACGATGAAATACATGACGGCCGGCAGTCACTGGTATGGGAATACGAAGGAGAATTCGACAATGAAGTCGTGGAAAATGGTCAGGCCGGGGCATATCTGTGGGGCCTCGATCTGCCCTATGGGAACAATACGTATAACGCCCATATCGCCATCTGCAAAGGCGACGGCACCACTTTGGACGTCGGTTCCGCGGCTCTTGCCCTCAATATACAAAGGCCTGAGGCATCAGCGTCACAGACCGCTGATAATCAGCCCCGACAGTCGGAGAGACCTATGACTACGCAGGACATAGTCAAAAGCGTGATTTCAAATCCCGAAAAATACTTTAAGTTCGACTTTTCGGACGCTATTGAACAATTCGAGAAAACGGGCTCTTTTCCGCAGACAGGGCAATCACAGTCCGGACAAGCTGTTCCTTCGCAGGGCATTCAGCCTCACCGGTGTTCTTACTGCAACGGTCTTGGCCGGGTGATGGAAGAGAATTGCATAGCTTTGACAAACGGAAACCGGCCAACCAGCTACGTGATATGCCATGAATGTGGCAAACGCTACGACAGTAGCCTCTATACGCACTCTCACCGCTTATGCTGGCACTGCGAAGGAACCGGTTGGATAAGGTGAATAACAGTGAAGGGTGAAAGGTGAAGGCCCTGCGGTCTTACAGCCGCGAAAGAAGATTTCAGCAATCGATGTGGAGAGGAGGAACTGGCCGTATGCCGTAGTCCGATGGCGTGATTTCGGCGGGGTCAGGTGTGCCGATCATCATATTGCGGTAAATAATGGCGATGCGGAACAGAGCGTTGCTTTTGTGGAGGCCCTGCAGGGCGGAAAGCGGCTCGGTTAGCTCCTTCAGTTCGGCCAGACGCATTGCGGTTTCATACATCTGTTCACCTTGCCGCTCGCCGGCATCGGCGGCGGCCCGGGCAAAGGCGCAGGCCTGAAGCAGGTCCTGCGGAACAACACCTCCGCTTCCGGCGATATGAAAATTGGCGACAGTGACCTGAGAGGCCGGATAACCCGCCAAGGCTGCCTCGTGGAAAAGATTGTAGCCCTGCCGGATATTTTTCCACTGGAACAGACGCCCGTAGGTCTGTGAGTAGATGTAATAAGCCTTCTGGTGTATGGCCGGCACATATCCGGCGGCTGCAGCCGTCTCCACGGCCTCGATGGCTCCGGCATGGTCGCCGGAATTAATACGGATGTCGCCAAGAAGCTGGAATGCCGGCAGGAATGCGGCCTGCATAGCTTTTTCAATATACGGTATAGCTTCTTCGTAAAGATGGCCGAACTCGATAAGTTCGTAGGCCTTGAGATAGGCCGTCCATGCTTCTTCGACAGCAGAACCCTCTGTCAGTTGGTCGAGATAGTAGTTTATGGCATAAATGAGCGGCCATCGCTGCATGTTGTCCGACTCTGTGAAGCAGGAGGCAGTCATTCCGAGGTCCTGCTGCGTCCCTATGCCGCACATCGCTGCTATTCCCATCAGAAATGCACCGGATTTTGCATCGAGTTCATAGTTTTTCTTAAGATATTCGGATGCTTTGACATCGTCGGGGACCACTCCGAGGCCGTAATGGTAATTGACTGCGAGGTCGGTCAATATGGTACTTGCAACAATAGTTCCGGCAAACTGCAACTTGCTTTCGGCTTCGAGAAGATAACGCGACTGGGCCTGGCGGTCGCCCAGTGAGGCCATGACCTCGGACATTGCAAGCAGAGCGCCGGGATAGTCGGCCGGCTGTTCGCGTTGCACTTCCCGGAGCAGCGCTTCGAGTTTTCCCTTTTCTCTTACAGGATCTTTGGCCTTCCCGTCGTAGATGCGGGCGGATATCTTCCGTAGTTTTTTCATGGACGGTGAAAGAACCGGAATCTGATTGGGGCGGCCCGAAGTCGGGCCGGCACTATGCGGCCTGACTTTGTGTCCTGCGTAATAAATGAACAGCGCGGCCGCCGAGGAGAGTATGAGTGTGATAATGAACCCCGACATATAGATCGTGATAGGTGAGTATTTGGCAAAGATAGAAAATAATAATTGTATTTGCGGGAATATATCGACAAAAGATTCTTATATTTGCAAACGGAACCGTTTTTTGACCCTGATGGACAGTACACTACTCACAATATTATTTATTTCGCTTGCCATCGTGGTGGCTGTGGGAGCTGTTGTCTACGAATATCTTGAGAAGACAGGGAAAACCCGAAAACGATACTGCCGGCATTCACCGTTGCCGGCATTGTCGATTGGCACACCGTTCCAGTGGCTCTTTTTCCGCCATAAACAGAACGAAACCACGGAATTTACCGTCGACATCGACGGTCGGCAACTGGTGTTTGTAGTTGTCGACGATTTTAATAAAACGTGCATGCTTAAGAGCGGAGCGCGGAGTTCGGGCAAACTCGTGGTACCGTCGGTTGTGAAGCGAGGCCGTAAAAGCTACACTGTGACTAAAGTGGGTCAGGCGGCGTTTTCGGAATGCGATAAACTCGTGACGGTAGAAATTCCCGACACAGTGAAATGGATGGGCAGCATTGTGTTCTACGGCTGTACTTCCCTTGCCGGCGTGAAACTTCCTGATGGAATAAAAGTGCTTCCGCGCGGCACATTCGCCAAGTGCGAATCCCTGTCAGAGGTCTTAATCCCGGAAAGTGTCACCTCTTTTGAAAACTATCCGTTTGGAGGTTGCTCAAGTCTGGAGCGAATTGATATTCCCTCGGGCGTGTCGGAATTCGGCGACGGTGTTTTCAGCGGCTGCAGTGCATTGTCCCATGTCAGTTTCCCAAATCCGTCAGCTACTCTGGGGAGCGGTCTGTTCAAGGACTGCGTTTCGCTCAGGAGTGTCAGTCTGCCGGCCGCATTAAAAATGGTCCCTTTTGGCACATTTTATGGCTGCAGCAGCCTCGCATCAATCGAAATACCGCCAACGGTTACGGTAATCGAAGACCGGGCTTTTAAAAATTGCACATCTCTGGATGCTGTGGTAATTCCTCCATCGGTCGGCCGAATAGGCGACGAGGTATTCTACGGGTGCTCTTCGCTGCGCCGGGTTCTCGTGTCGAACCCACTGGCTCAGATAGGCGAAAGAGCTTTCCCCGAAGGATTGACCATCAGCCGGTCATAATGCCGGTTAATCATTTAGTACCGCACCGTCGGGGCTATTGAAGTTCCGCTGATATTCGATTCACAGTCATTGTTTCCTCTTTTGCCTGTCAAGCTTCAGAGGCCCTGAGAACCTGCAGTCATATCAGGCTATAAGGCTCCGGCGGAGAAACTCTTCGGGGACAAAGTGCGTAGCTGGAGTTTTTCATTACATTTCTTTGTAGGGGATAGTGAGATTTTTTTTGTAGAGTGTGAGTTTTATCGGATTTTTTTCTAATTTTGGGGCGTTAACATAAAACTGCTACTACCATGATTATCGGAATCCCCAAGGAGATTAAAAACAACGAAAACCGCGTCGGCATGCCCCCCGCAGGCGTTCGCGAACTCGTGGCTCACGGCCACACAGTCTATGTCCAGCACACAGCCGGCGAGGGCAGCGGTTTCGCCGACAGCGACTACGAGGCCGCCGGTGCAACTATTCTGCCTTTGATAAATGATGTGTATGCCGCGGCCGAAATGATTATCAAGGTGAAAGAGCCGATAGAACCTGAATATCCTCTTGTGAAGAAGGACCAGGTCCTGTTCACCTACTTCCACTTTGCCAGCGACCTCGAACTCACAAAAGCCATGCTGGCCTCAGGTGCCGTGTGCATAGCCTACGAAACCGTCGTCAGCCCGCAGGGGGGCCTGCCGCTTCTCATTCCCATGAGCGAGGTGGCCGGCCGTATGTCGGTGCAGGAAGGCGCACGCTTCCTCGAGAAGCCACAGGGCGGACGCGGTAAGCTACTTGGTGGCGTTCCGGGTGTCAAACCGGCGAAAGTACTGGTGCTCGGCGGCGGCGTCGTGGGCCGCAATGCCGCTCTGATGGCCGCAGGCCTCGGAGCCGACGTGACTATCACCGATATTTCGCTGCCCACGCTGCGCCATCTGTCGCACGTGATGCCGGCAAACGTGAAGACGCTTTACTCTTCGCGCCATAACATCGAAGCCGAGCTTCCCGACACCGATCTCGTAATCGGCTCGGTGCTTGTACCCGGCGCCAAGGCTCCGAAACTCGTCACCGCCGATATGCTCAAGCTCATGCGTCCCGGCACTGTGATGGTCGACGTGGCCATAGATCAGGGCGGCTGCTTCGAAACATCGCACCCCACCACACACTCCGAACCGGTCTACACCGTCGACGGGGTGGTGCATTATGCCGTGGCCAACATTCCCGGTGCTGTGCCCTACACTTCGACCGTTGCCCTCACCAATGCCACACTGCCATATGCGCTGTTGCTTGCCGACAAGGGCTGGCGCGAGGCTTGCAAGGCCATGCCCGGTCTGGTACCGGGCGTAAACATGGTCGATGGCCATATTACTTTCAAGGCCGTGGCCGAGGCATGGAATATGCCTTACACGCCCCTTGAACTATAATACAACTCACATTGTTTAAAAGGAGGATGCCACGAGCGGTATCCTCCTCAGTTCCCTAAACCTCTTAATCCTGTGACCCGATGAAACTGACTCTACGCTTCGCTTCCATGTGTCTTTCCTTTCTGGCTGCTTCCGGAGCCTTTGCCGACGCACCGGCCGGATACTACAGTTCGCTAAACGGCAAGAGCGATGCCGATCTGAAGAACGCCGTTCACAATATCATAAGCAATTTCACCCGGATAAGTTCCTATCAGGACCTGCCGCGATATTTCCAGACTACCGACGTTTATCCCGATTCGAAGCGGTGGTGGGACATGTACTCCGACATTCCTCTCTACGCCCCTTCGTTCAGCGGTCTCAACCGTGAGCACTCATTCCCCAAAAGCTGGTGGGGCGGTTCGACAACAGTAGGAGCATACGTAGATCTCAACCATCTCTATCCCTCAGAGATGAAGGCGAACACAGCCAAGAGCAACTTCCCGCTCGGCGAAGTGAACCGTAACTCAACAGTCAAATTCGACAACGGCATCTGCGCCGTCGGCTATCCCGTAGCGGGGCAGGGCGGTGGCGCTGCAAGTGTTTTCGAGCCCTCCGACGAATACAAAGGCGACTTTGCCCGCACATATTTCTACATGGTAACCTGCTATCAGGATCTTACGTGGAAATATACCTACATGGTTAGTCAGAACACCTATCCCACGCTCAACGGCTGGTCGGTGAATTTGCTCATGAAGTGGCACCACGACGATCCTGTGAGTCAGAAGGAACGCGACCGCAACGATGCAGTGTATGGTTTCCAGAACAACCGTAATCCGTTCATCGACCTTCCCGAACTGGCCGATTACCTGTGGGGCAGCAAGCGGGGAGAAGTGTTCTCGCCCGGCGAAGTTGTGATTCCGCCGCAGGGCGATCCCGAGTTGCTCGCTCCCTCGCGCGACATGGAGCTTCAGTTCGGTCAGGTGGCGTTGGGAAGTTCGGCATCGACGCTGCTCTATGTCCACGGACTCAATCTTCAGGGAAAAGTCGACATGACACTTTTCGCCGACCGTAAACTCGGCCAGGACCGCGCCGATCTTGCCATGTTCAGCCCTGCACTCAGCTCGCTCGATGCCTCGGCTGTGTGCAGCGCCGACGGTACGTGGCTGCGGCTCACCTACACGCCGACGGAGCTGGGGACACACGAGGTGTCGATAGCCGTGTCCTATGCCGGCGGCTCGCGCTCGGTGATTCTCAAGGGCGAATGTCTCGAAGTACCGGAACTCACGGCATGTACGGCTACCTCTCCTTCCGATATCGAAACCGACCGCTACACCGCCAACTGGACGGCTCCCGACAACGAGACAATCGATTACTTCATTGTCACACGCACACGTTACGTCAACGGTGAGCAGTTTGTCGAGGGACTTCCGGCAGAATACACATCGCTCGAAATCGTTGGCTTCAATGAATCCGACCGCGAATCGTATGCAGTGCAGAGCGTGCGTCTCGGCCACCGTTCGCCTATGTCGAACGTAGTATTCGTCGACCATTCGGGTATCAGCGGTATCGAGATCGAAGAACCGCTCATTATCCGCAGTTTCCCCGGCATGCTGCGAATAGTGTGCAGTGCACCTCAGACTAACTGTCGCATCTACGACACCACCGGGCGACTCGTCCGTCAGATCGGCACTGTCGATAACAACACCGACATCGAAATGCCCTACGGCGTATTCCTCGTTGTCACCGACCAGCACCCCACTCCCGTGAAAGTTGCTGTCCGCTGACGGTACTGATGACCGCATACAGCCCTGCCGGCAAAAGTCGGCGGGGCTGTTTCGGCAAAAAATGAGTATATTTGCAGAACGGTAGCCGCCGTTAAACCATACGGCGTCTTTATTGTCTTAATTTTATAAGCGGCATCCGCCGGAAAGATAACAAAGAAAACACTGATACAATGCGAACCATATTCCGCCTGATTGCAACTGCCTTTGCGGTATTGCTCGTCACCCACACTATGCAAGCACAGTCACCCGAATTCAAAGAACCCGACTTCGCCTATCCGAAGACAGCAGAGGAAGAGGCTCATGCTCTCCTCGACAAGGCCGACCTCCTGCGGGGCAACGACGCTGCGGCGACGCGGCTGCGTGCCGTACTCGAGCTGTGTGCCGCTCAGACTCAGATCGACCGTAATCAGGCTTTCGCACAGCCGCAGTTCATCGCCCTGCAGGCCGGCAAATGCCATGGCGCCGCAAAGGCGATGCTCCTGACGCTGGAAGCCGTGAAATACAATCAGATATACACCCGCAACCGCTGGAAGTATGACCGTGTCGACGCTCCTCTCGAGCCTTATCCGGCCGATGTGTCGGAGTGGAGCGGCCTGCAGTTCCGCACACGTATCAAGGCTCTTTTCGATGAAGCTATCGCCACCGCAGCCGGTTCGGCGGTGACTCCGCTGTCGGTTTTCAGTGCCTCGGTAGAATACTCGGACATCGTTTTGCGCTATATTCCCGATGTCGATGCTTTCGTGAGGTATCAGGCCTATTCGGTTCTCTCCGACTATGAAAGCCAGCAGGCCGCGGCTATCGCCGAGGCCGCCTTTGCCCGTACTCAGCCTGCAACGGCGCCCTATTTCTACTGGGGCGTGGCCAAATATGGCAGCGACAATGCCGCTCTTCAGAAATTCTACGAAGAAAATGACGATATAGAAGATGCCCGATACGTGCTGCAGCAGATGATAGACCGCGGCTGGACGAGCCGTTTTGCAAATAGTTATTACAGAGACTATTCCGACAGAAATACCGGAAAGGAAAATGCCGAAATCATGAAGCGTATCGGCATGCTGAACAGCAGCCTCGAAAAATTCCCTTCGTGGTACGGAAATGCCGAATTGAAAAACACAAGGAACGTCCTTTCACGTCCGCGGGCAAGCTACTCGATGCCCGATATGGCTGCGCCGGGAACGCCCGTGACTATAAATTGCAGCTATTCTTTCGCAAAAAAGATAGAGGCCGTCCTCTATGATATGCCCGCTGACGGAGACCGTAGCACTGACCTGATTATCAGACAGAGCAAGAGAGCTTCGGTGTCGTTCGAACCCACCGAAACTTTCGGTGATACCACATTGACTGTTCAGGCTCCCGCGCCCGGACGCTATGCCCTGGTAGTGACAGTGGACGGCGCTCTGCCTTCCCGATGGTCGCTGCCTGTTCTCGAGGTTGCACCCATAATGGGTTTTGCCTTCAACGGAAATGAAGAAAATATTGCTGTAGCCACCGACTTCACCTCAGGTCGTCCTTTGCGTGGTGTCGTTGTCAAAAAAACAATCAGCAACAATCGCCGAAACTCTAAGAACACTGTCCGGCTCATAGGCAAAACCAATGACAAAGGATTTGTAAGAGATACTACAAGCTACGGTTCATCGTGGCAGTACTACTCTTTTACGTACAACGGCCATGTCTACAATTTCAATAATAACGTTGGCGCTTCCCGTTTTGTCACTTCTTCCTCAAACGACCGGGTGGACTTAAAATTTCTTCCCGACAGAGCGCTTTATCATCCCGGCGACACCATACAATGGGCCGTTGTCGCCGCGCGGCGTGAAGCGGCTCCCGGTTCCGAACCCGCCGTACTCGCCGGTGAGAAGATGACCGTGAAAATTTTTGACGCCAACGGACAGCTTGCCGACTCTGCTGCCGTGACAACCGATCGTTTCGGACGTGCCTATGGATCATTTGCCACAAAGAAAGATGTGCTCACAGGCAATTACAGAATCGAATGTGAATATGGAAGGCATACTTTCTATCCGGGCTACGTCACTGTCAGCGATTTCAAGCTGCCGACTTTCGAGGCAAAAATCGACAATATCGAGCGCGATGTTCCGGCTGAGGGCGACGTGCGCGTCACCGGCTCGGCCCGTACTTTCACCGGAATGGCCGTGGCAGGTGCCGACGTCAGACTCACTCTTACCGGCGCCGGTCGCTGGCGATGGTTCATGCCTGTGAGCGAACTTGCCGCCTACACCGTCACTACGAATGCCGACGGAACCTTCTCGGTCGACATACCCGCAGCCGACTTCAAGTCCAAAGACACCGGCACTCACTTTGAGGACTTCATAATCAGCGCTGTTGTCACCTCACGCTCTGCCGAAACCGCCGAGACTTCGCGTAATTTCACCATCGGCAAACCCTATTTTCTTGATGTGACACGTGCTCCTCGCACGGCCGACACCTCCTCGCCGGTCGAAATTACTTTCGGCGCTACCGATGCCAACGACAAGGAAGTGCCTGTGGCTGTCAACTGGCAGATAGGAACCGTCGGAGAGAACGAGACCCTCGATCGTGTCGTGGCTCATGGCAGTGCGACTACCGGCACGCCTGTGGACATCGACCTTTCGGACGTTCCGGCAGGAGTCTACTCTATCCGCATCGAGGCTGCCGATACCACTCTCGCCAAACCCGTGATAGCTCAGACGATAACTCTCTATAATGTGGCGAATAACAGGGTTCCCGACACCGGCTCTGTCCTGTGGATGCCGCAGACCGACTTCAAGGCCGGCTACCGCAGTACCGATATTCTTGTCGGCGTTCCCGGCGATGCCGACCGCTACGTCTATGTTGCAGTCCGCAACGGCCGTAAAATCGTCGATTTCCGATGTGAGACTCTCCATAAAGGCTTCAGCCGTCTGCGCATCGATACTCCTGCTGGGGCCGGACGCTTGCAGGTAATAATCGCCTCGGTTGCCGATGGGAAAGTATATACGGAGGATGTCAGCATCACTGTGCCTGCCGAAAAACCGACCGAACTTGTGGCCGAAAGCTTCCGCGACCGCCTTGTTCCCGGCGCAGGCGAGACATGGCGCTTCCGTCTGACCGACGGCTCGGGCAAAGCCCTTGACGCCGCTATGATAGCAACTATGTACAACCGTGCGCTCGACAAACTGCGCAGCGGTCAGTGGCCTTCGCGCTTTGCGTTGCAGGCTGCCGCCGACGGCAATATGTCGCTTGATTTTGTCAGCACATCGCTCACACAGTCGAATACTTCAAAAACAATAAGGCGCCTCAATACCGTCGATATCTCATGGCCCGAATTCCGGTTCATCAATCCCTACGCGCTTTTCAGCACAGGCGGTCAGCTGCTGATGCAGAAAGCGAGGGCCTATTCCGTTCCTGCAGTCGCTGAAGAAGCTGAAGAAGAGCTATATGATACAGCCGAAGGGACAAATGCCCTCAACAAGGTTATGATAAGAGGAACGGGCGGTGAGGCTGCCGGAGTCACTGTGGCAGAAGATGCTGCGGCTGCAGAAGAGCCGGAAGCCGACGGCAGCGCAGCTCCGGACGGGAAATTCGACTATAGGGTGGCCGAACAGCTGCAGATTTTCTGGCAGCCGTCGCTGGTGGCAGATGCCGAAGGCAATATCGACCTTGTGTTCACAATGCCCGATGCCATAGGATCGTGGACAGTGAAAGCCTTCGCATGGACTCCGCAGGCAAAAGCAGCTTCCTACATGGCCGAGTGCATGAGCACCAAGCCTGTGATGGTTCAGGCCAATCTGCCGCGCTTCCTCCGTCAGGGCGACAAGGCGCGTGTGCTGGCAACCGTGTACAACAATAGTGCCGAGGCTGCCGCCGTGGCTACCACTGTAGAACTTTTCGACATAGCAACCGGCAACGCTTATCAGACTGCGGTCTCCGCCGACAGCATTGCTGCCGGTGCTTCGGCTCTCGTTTCCATTGATATTGATGTTCCCACCGATGCTTCGGCGATAGGCTACCGCGTGCGCTCAGTCCTCGGCTCCTTCTCCGACGGCGAGCAGAGCGCCATTCCTGTGCTTGAATCGTCGGCCACGGTCATCGAAAGCACTCAGTTCTATCTCAATCCGAAGGCCGACAAACCTTACCAACTGACTGTTCCGGCCGCCGGCGACGCCACGCTGACCCTACAGTACTGCCAGAATCCAATCTGGACGGTGGTCAAAGCCATGCGCGGCATAAGCGAGCCCGGCATCACTTCGAACAGCATTGTAAGCTCGTTGTTCTCGTCGCTTGCAGGGCGCCACATCACCGCCAAAGATCCGGCCATTGCCTCGGCCATTGCCGAATGGAAGGCTAATCCGGGCGAGGAAGCCCTCGTGTCGATGCTTGCGAAAAACGAGAATCTCAAGAAACTCATTCTCGACCGGACGCCGTGGGTTCAGGCTTCGAAGGACCAGACTTCGCGCATGAGCGCTCTCAGCGACCTGCTCGACCCAGCTGTAACCGCCAAGGCCATAGAGGTCCGCACACAGGAACTTGCCAAACTGCAGAACCGCGACGGCGGTTTCGCATGGGGGCCCTGGAGTCGCGAATCGTCGGTGTGGGCTACCGAAAAAGTGCTCACCACTCTTGGCATAGCCCACTCGCTGGGAATGCTCGCCGCCGATGACGCCACGTGCGCCATGCTGCAGTCCGCTTTCGACTATCTGCAGACCGAGGCTACGAAGCCCCGCCGTCCTGATACCGACGGAAACCTTGCTCTTATCGCGGCTCTGCTGCCCGAACTTAAGGTAAGCCCTGCCGCCGACAGAGTAATCCGCAACACAGTGCTGCACATTGTCAAAAACTGGCGCAAGGGCGGTACCGTAGACAAAGCCTACGACATTATCATTCTCAAGGCCAATGGCCGCGCCGCCCTTGCCGCCGAAGTGCTCGAATCTATTCGCCAGCACGCTGTGGAGCAGCCGGGCCGCGGACTGTGCTTCCCCAACGTAAACGATATCCGCGGCTACGCTACTATCATCGGCGCATATGCCGCTCTGGACGCTCCGACAAGCGAAATCGACGCCATGCGCCAATGGATCACGGTTTACGCCCAGGCCACCGACGACCTCGGCGCATACAATCCCGACTACATCATCGCCGCCGTTCTCATGACAGGCAGTGACTGGACCTCTGTGCCCGTGGCCGAGAATGTGGCTGTCGACGGACGCCCCGTCGCTGTCAGCAGAGTCGAGAGCGCCACCGGTTATTTCGCGCAGACTATCGACGCACAGCCGGGCAAGCCCACCGTCATCACCGTGAAGCCAAACGGCGTGACACCCTCTTACGGCTCGGTGATATCTGTCGGACGGCGTCCAATGGCATCGGTCAAGGCCAAGGCCGGCAACGATTTAAGCATAGAAAAACGAGTGCTTGTGGAGCGCGACGGTCAATGGGTCGATACTGAGTCGTTCGGTCTCGGCGAACGTGTGCGTGTGCAGCTTGTTATCAAGGCGAAGCGCGATCTCGAGTACGTGACTGTCGACGACGAGCGTCCGGCTGCTTTCGAGCCGGTCGACCAGCTTCCCGGTTACGTGTGGGACGGAGGTCTCGGTTTCTACCGTGAGAACGGCGATGCCGCCACCCGCCTCTTCGTGGGATTCATGCCCAAGGGCACCTACCACATATCCTACGATATGACCGCCTCTCTGGCAGGGTCCTTCATATCGGGTCTCGCGACTATT
>CABQCA010000065.1 GCA_902462525.1 uncultured Porphyromonadaceae bacterium
AAAGGTGAAGAGGAACTATTATCTTCACTCAGGCGAAGCCTGAATTTTCACTTTTCACTTTATTCACTTCAACTTGAGCAAGCTCAATTAAGGGTGAAGAGTGAAGGGTGAAAGGTGAAGAGGAACTATTATCTTCACTCAGGCGAAGCCTGAATTTTCACTTTTTACCTTATTCACTTCAACTTGAGCAAGCGAAAGTTGAATAAATATGTTTAGATATTAATTTATTGACAGATAGTTTAATATATATCTCCCCTATATATAATATATATTGTATCGGGGTGGCTAACGCCTGTGTGAGGTTGTGTGGGGTGGTGGGTCGTGGATATTCATCGGTCGGAGGTTTATTGGTTTTGTCGATGCAAAGTTAGCCTCAGCCACGGCGAATGATAGTGAAAAATGACAGCCGCTGACTTTTAACAATTGGTGACAAAGTATATATTCCCCACAAATACAATTGCTGATTTTCGCATCGGCGCTTCCGCTTCCGCTGCTGCGCGGAGGGGTAACGGCGGAAGCGGAAGCATTGCTTCCCCCGCCGCCAAAGTGTGAAATAATGCCAATGTTGTAATCGGCAAAGTATCAGCGGTTTGTTGTGCTTGCGCTGTTAAAATTCGCAAATCGGGCATGGCGTGGGCTGCTGTTTGTTAAAATTAATTAACCGAGATGTCGGATTTATTTCTTATCTTTGTGCACTCATTATCACTCAGGGGCACCCGGAGTGCCCGGTAAAGACATATAAAATGCAGAATAAACCGAAACTGATAGGCCGAAACTATCTGTTGCCTTTCATACTGATAACCTCGCTGTTCTTCATGTGGGGTTTCGCCCGTGCAATCCTCGATGTGCTCAACAAGCATTTTCAGGAGTCGCTGAGCATTTCGATAGTTCACAGCACCATGATTCAGGCCACTACTTATGTAGCCTATGCCCTGATGGCGCTTCCGGCCGGTATTTTCATCACCCGCTACGGCTACAGGCGCGGTGTGGTCCTCGGTCTGCTGTTTTTCGGCCTTGGGGCTCTCGCTTTTATTCCCGGCGATATGACAGGCTCGTTCGGTGTATTCCTCGCCGCTCTGTTCGTGATAGGCTGCGGACTTGCCGTTCTTGAAACCGCCGCCAACCCCTATGCCGCCGAGCTCGGCGACCCGGCGACGGCCGCAAGCCGCCTCAATCTGGCGCAGTCGTTCAACGGGCTGGGCTGTATTCTCGGTCCGGTGCTTGTGGGCGGCTTCCTCTTCTCGGGCGACGGCGAAAGCTCGGTGGCGCTGCCTTATTCGATAATGGGTGTGGTTGTGCTGACAGTGGCTCTTATCTTCACACGGGTGAAACTGCCCGAAATCAGGGGCGCAGAGCAAGAGGCGGGGGGCGCTGAGGGTGGGTCGGTTGCGGCCTCCATACGCACTCTGTGGAGCTCGCGGCGGTTTCGTCTCGGTGTCTTCGCCCTGTTCTGCTACGAGATAGCCGAAATAGCAATCAACAGCCTCTTCATCAACTATGTGACCGACGACGGCTGGATGGACAAGATGACCGCCACATGGGTGCTGTCGTTCGGCGCTCTGGGTCTTTTCATGGTGGCGCGAGTGGCGGGCAGTGCTGTCATGAAGTACATTCAGGCCGAGAAAGTGCTTACTTTCTGCGCCGTGATGACTGTGCTCGGTGCTTCTGTGGTGGCGCTCGATCTGGGCAGCATTTCGCATGGAGCGATTTTTGTATGCTATGCTTTTGAGGCAATAATGTTTCCTACGATATTCGCCATCACTATAAACGGCTGGGGACAGTCGACCAAAATAGCCTCATCGTTCCTTATGATGACTCCGCTCGGCGGTGCTGTGGGCACTGCGCTGATGGGCTGGATTGCCGGTCTGACATCGATGTCGACGGCTTTCGCAGTGCCTGCTCTGGCTTATTGCGCCGTTCTTGCCTACGGCTACCTCGCCCTCAAAAAGAAACTTTAATCAGCGGTGGAGGAATGTAGGGGCGCAATATTTTGCGCCCGCCGAGTCTGAACTATTGTCAGTAATAACATCGCACAGCGATGTCCCTACATTTACCTTCACCTTTCACCTTTCACCCTTCACCCTTCACCCTTCAATAATGAAACCTCAAATTTGCTGCATCGGACATATAACTCTTGACAAAATAATAACACCCCGCCTCGAAACGTACATGCCCGGCGGCACAGCCTTTTATTTCGCCCATGCTCTCGCCGGGTTCGGCGCCCGTTCGTTCCGTCTGCTCACGTCGGTGGGCCGGAGCGAAATGCAGGCGGTTGAAGATATCCGTGCTCTGGGCATAGATGTCGATGTGATACCGTCGCGGAAGTCGGTTTTTTTCGAGAATAAATACGGCGAGAACCTCAACGACCGCACTCAGCGTGTACTCGCAAAGGCCGATCCTTTTACTGTCGATAACCTCAAAGATGCCGAAGCCTCGATTTTCCATCTCGGCACTCTGCTTGCCGACGACTTCTCGCTCGAGGCCATAAAACTGCTTTCGACCAAGGGAATAGTGTCGGTCGACGCACAGGGCTATCTCCGTGAGGTACGCGGCGACAAGGTCTATGCCATCGACTGGGCCGATAAAACCGAAGCCCTCGCCTACATCGATATTCTCAAAGCAAACGAAAAAGAGATGGAGACCCTCACCGGCACAGCCGACCCCTATGAAGCCGCCCGTATTCTTGCAGGCTGGGGCTGCCGCGAAGTGCTCCTCACTCTCGGCGACCGTGGTTCGCTGATCTATGCAGGCGGTGCGTTCTACAATATTCCGGCTTTTCCGCTCGACAATGTTGTCGATGCCACCGGCTGCGGCGACACCTATATGGCAGGTTACCTCTACCGGCGGAGTCTCGGTGCAGGCTACGACGAGGCCGGTCGTTTCGCCGCTGCCATGTGTACACTCAAGCTACGTCATACAGGCCCTTTCAGCGGCACTGAAGCCGATGTCATGGCAGTTCTCGATCAGGTTCCTGCCTGATTGCTGACGCTTTGAGCACTATGGCGCAATAAACGGCGGCGAGGCCCGCGCATACACCGGCGGCGTACAGATAGTGCCCGTCGGGCAGTAATATGAGGCCGAACGACAGCAGTAATTGCAGAGTAGAGTAGGCCGCGGCGATTTCAAGATGGGGGCGATGCAGCCGGTTTGCCAGCAGCTGGTAGCAGTGGCGGCGGTGACCCTGCGTCAGTCGTTCGCCAAGCCTGATGCGGCGTATGATTGTAAGAACAGAATCCACGCCGTACACGGCGAGAAATACGATGTATGAAAAGTCGCCTGTTCTCACAATAAGCATCGAGAGCGCGAAAACGATTGTCAGGCCTATGGCGACAGCCCCGATGTCGCCGGCGAAGCACAGCGGACGACGCCGGCAGTTGAACATGCAGAATACAAGCACTGCAATCGTTGCCGCCGCCGGGAGCGAGGGCTCTATGAACTGCAGCTCGCCGTTGAGATAGATAAGCGGCAGCAGCACCGAAAGCGAATACATTCCGGTCATTCCGTCGATGCCGTCCATAAAATTGAACGCATTGACTACCCCCATGCACACTATCAGTGCCGGAACCATATATAGTCCGGGCGCCAACGGAAGCTGTGCGGACATAAGGACAACGGCTGCTGCCTGAGCCGCAAGCCGGGCCTCAACCGAGAGCTGGCGGATATCATCGGCGAAAGTGACAGCGCCCAGCAGCGCAAGCCCTGCCGTAAACCACGGATAGCACGTGCTCCACAGCAACGGCTGAAGCAATGCCGCCAGCAGAAAAATAATGCCGCCTCCGCGCACTACGATGCGTGGTGTCGCCAGGGAAGCAGCCCCACGGTCGATGATGCCGCAACGCCGGGCTATGACAATATAGGCCGACTCGGCTACGATAAGAGCGGCTGTTAAAAATATGTATGGTAAAAGCTCTGACACTTTTAATTCTGCATTGTGATTGAACTCGCCTGTGCTTATTGCGTGTACAAAGTTAAGGCTCTTTCCCGAATTTCGCAAATCCCGGGCACAGGGCCCGGTGCTTCCGGCAGAGTTGGTCGGAACGGAACAAATTGTGGCCGCGATGGTTTTATTAGAAAGTGCTGAAACGAAATTTTGCTATTTTTGTCAAACCGATATAACGACATGAAACCCAAAATACAATATATGGCTGTAATTATGCTTTGGGCGCTCCCGTTGCTTCTGACAGTGCCCAATGCAGTGCTCAGCATCACCGAGCAGTACTACAGCATAGCCGCCCGGATTGCAAACGTGGCCTTGCCGGCGGGCATTTATCTTCTCATTGCCGCATGGAGCCGCAGGATTGGCCGCACGGCGCTTCTGATGATACCGCTGATGGTGCTCTGCGCTTTCCAGATAGTGCTCATATTCCTTTACGGAGAATCGATAATAGCGATTGATATGTTCCTCAATGTGGTGACTACCAATGTGCATGAGGCTTCGGAACTATTGCGCAATCTCGGACCGGCTATCGCTGTGGTGTGCGCTCTCTATCTTCCGCTGATTATTGGCGGTATAGTCCTTTGCGTGAAACGGTGCCATACGACGCTGCCGCAGCGACGGGCTGCGCGCATGGCAGGTATCGGTCTGTCCGCAGTCGGTGCCGCGGCCTTCGCAGTGTCGTTCGCCATGCCGGGCGGCTACCGTCCCGAACGTGAACTTTTTCCCGTGAATGTGTGCTACAACATGGGTGTGGCCTCATGCCGGACGGTACAGGCCAAAGAGTACGGGAACACATCGGCCGATTTCACATTCGACGCCGTAGCCGGCAGCACAGGGCCTGAAGTGGTGGTCCTCGTAGTAGGCGAGACCACACGTGCCGACAACTGGCAGCTCAACGGCTACGGACGTCCGACAAACCCGAAACTCTCCGGGCGGCGCCATCTGGTGTCGTATAAAAAGGCACTGAGCGAAAGCAATACCACCCACAAGAGTGTGCCTCTGCTGATGTCGCATCTCGATGCCGCGTCGTTCGGCGATTCAATCTATGAGGTGAAGAGTGTCATCACAGCCTTCGGTGAGGCCGGATACCGCACCGCATGGATATCGAACCAGCAGCGCAACGGCTCGCTCATCGATTTCTTCGGCGAGGAAGCCGACAGTGTCCGTTTCCTTGCCGATGAACCCGGCCCACACTATGACATGGACATCATACCTCACCTGAGCCGCATAATCAGTGCCGACAGCACAGAACGTACATTTGTGGTGCTCCACACCTATGGCTCGCACTTCAACTACACCGAGCGCTATCCGCAGAAGTTTGCCGCCTTTACCCCCGACAGGAACATGAATGCCGAAAAGAACAACCGCAGCGAGCTGGTCAACGCCTACGACAATACCGTGCGCTACATCGACTCTATGCTCGACAGTGTAATCTCCGTGCTCGCAGGCTCCGGACGCCCTGCCGCCATGCTCTATCTCACCGACCATGGCGAGGATATCTTCGACGACAGCCGCTGTCGCTTCCTCCATGCCTCTCCCACGCCCACCTACTGGCAGCTCCATGTGCCGGTGCTCCTGTGGCTGTCCGATGAATACGTCGCCGAATATCCGGAGCGCTATGCCGCCGCCAGAGCAAACGAATGCGCAGATGTGTCGTCGAGCCGCAGCGCCTTTCACACCCTTCTGTCGCTCGGCAATGTCGGAACCCCCTTCTTCGATGCTTCGGCCGACCTTACTTCCGGAAGCTATCGCCTGCCGGCACGTCTCTATCTTACCGACTACAATGAAGCCGCTCCTCTGGGGCGCGCCGGTCTCGGGGACCCCGACTATGCGAAACTTGCCGAAGCCGGTATTTCCGTTCAATAAATCAGCAGGGGCGCTGTCGAGGCGTCCCTGCGGTAGTTTCCGGAATTATTTCCGGCCTGTTATTTCTTGCGTTCGGCGGTCGCCTTGATTGGCGCCGACATCGGAGACCGATAGCTGCGGTCGTAGTATTTGAGCAGCTCTTTCTCAAGGCGTTTCACTACTTTGGCGTAAGCCGGGTCAGCGGCCACATTCCGGGTTTCGAGCGGGTCTTTCTCGTAGTCGAAAAGCTCTACGGCAATAACCCTGGCAGGGTCGAACTTGTCGTAGGTCTTGAATCCTTTGGTCCACTGAACGAGTCGGTAGCGTTTGTCGCGGATTGCATATCCCATAATGTCGTTTTCGAGATATTCGGCTTTGCCTTCGAGGTCGGTGTCGGTGCTGATGGTGTAGTCCTCGGTTGTGGTGCGGCTGTACTGGCTCATGGCATAGTCCTTCACCTTCGCTTTGGGATTTTTGAGAACAGGCACAAGGCTTGTTCCGTCGAGCTGCTGGGGGTGAGGAGTGCCGGTGAGTTCGGCAATCGTCGGGAAAATATCGAGGAATTCGACCATGGCGTCGGATTTGGCACCCTTCTTCATGCCGGGAGCCGATATTATAAGAGGTACACGCGTGGCGTTCTCAAAGTTGGTCATCTTGTTCCACAGGCCGTGGTCGCCCAGATGATAGCCATGGTCGCCGAAAAGAACGACGACGGTGTTGTCGGCAAGCCCGTTGGCGTCGAGGGCGTCGAGTACTTTGCCCACCTGAGCGTCGGTGAACGAAATGCAGGCATAGTAGGCGTGGAGAAGGCGGCGCTGTGTGTCTTCGTCGAGATGCTTGGTGTCGATGTAGCTCTCGAACGGAGGAATATCGGAATAGCCCTTCACTTCGAGAGAATTATGATAGGCATATTCGCAACCGTCAGTTGCCATGTCCTGAAATTTGGCCACCGGCATGGCGTCGCGTTCGTACATGTCCCAGTATTTCTTCGGCGCGCAGAACGGCAGATGCGGTTTCTTGAAGCCTACGGCGAGGAAGAACGGCTTGTCGCTGTCCTTGAGTTTCGCCATGGTCTTGACGGCTTCTTCGGCGATTACGCCGTCCTGATATGCTATGTCGGGAACATCGGCACATTCTGTGGCTACGCGGCCGTTGGCCAGGGCGTATGTTGCGCCGGGTGTCTTGACATAGGGCTGGCTCCACGATAGAGGATCGTCTTTAACATCCTTGCCCTTTAGCGGATGATAGACTTTGCCGACGCCCACGGTTTCGTAGCCGTTGTTCATAAGGGCCTGCGGCATTGTCACGATGTCGGGATTGTTATGACGGAACGAACCCATAAGCCACCACACACCTGTGTGGTCGGGATTAAGGCCTGTCAGCAGGCTCGAGCGGGTCGGGCCGCTGAGTGCCACCTGGCAGTAGGCATTGTTGAAGAGCGTGCCGCGAGCGGCCAGACGGTCCATGTTGGGTGTGTGTGCCAGAGTGTCGCCGTAGGCCGACAGCCACGGTTTCATGTCGTCGACGGCAATGAACAGCACGTTGGGCCTCGGGTCGGCCTTCGGTGCCGCTTGTCCGGCGGCTGATGCTGTGGGTAGTATGGCGAGCGCATTCACTCCGCACAATAAAAATTTCAGATTTTTGCCCGTGCTCATGGTAAGGTTCAGAATTTTTTTGTAGTTTTGCGCAAAGTTACGCTTTTTTATCGAAACGAAAACAAAAACAGCTCAATTTCGACCATGACGAAACAGATTATTTTCGCAACGACACTATTTTTAGCTTTCGGTACCTGCTTTACAGCCGGGGCGCAGACCCTCGATGTGGGTGCTCTCGGCAAATATAATCCTTCCGTACTGCGCGAAGTCTACGCAGTCAGCCGTTACGTCAAACTTGATGCCGCCCGGCAGCAGGCCCTTGCCGATGCTTTTGAAAAGGAAGATGCAAAGTTCGTTTCGATGGTGACAGAAGCAGGTGGCGTGCTCACGGTGGCCGACAGCCGCAAACTCGAAAAAATGCGTGCCAGAACCCTTGCCGCCATTCTAACCGCTCCGCAGCTCGAGCAGTATTATCGCGGAGTCTACGATAAAGAGGCTGATGCCGAGGGTACGGGCATTGCTGACCGGCTTCAGAAAAAATACGGGCTGACCGACCAGAACTGGAAGTTTATTCGTGTGGCCTTCTACAAGATAGGCCTCGATTCGCGAGTTATAACCAAGATGATGGCCGACCGTCCCGCAGAAGCAAAAAAGAGAATCGAGGAACTGCGCCGGCAGCAGCTTGCCACTATAGAGGCAAAGGGCGGAATCCGCGTCAACGATGCCGGCACGAAAGTTGAAATCATCAAGCCGTTCGACCCCAATGCCTTGCACCGCGATTGAGCGGGTTGGGCAGGCAGCAATTAAACGTCACACTACACCAGTTCGCACAGAAGTGTAGCCGACGTACTGTCGAGCACACGCACGCGGCGTGTCTGTCCTGCCTTAGCATCGCCGCGTGGAAAAACCGCTGTCTTGTTCTGGCTTGTACGGCCCACCATCTGGTCTTTGCTGCGTTTTGCCACACCTTCGACGAGCACTTCGAATTCGCGGCCCACATCGGCGCGGTTCGATCTTGCCGACAGTTCGTTCTGCAGGGCTATCATGCGGTTGAGACGTGCAATCTTGATCTCTTCTGGTATATTGTCGGGCATTGTGCGTGCGGCCAGAGTGCCGGGGCGTTCCGAGTACTTGAACATGAAAGCCGAATCGAATCCTACTTCACGCATAAGGCTGAGGGTCTCTTCGAAGTCTTCCTCGCTTTCGTTATGAAAGCCCGTAAAAAGGTCGGTCGAGATACCGCAGTCGGGAATCCGCTTTCTGATGGCTGCGATACGGTCGAGATACCATTCACGGGTGTACTTGCGGTTCATTGCCTTGAGGACGGCGTTGCTGCCGCTTTGCACCGGCAGATGGATATGCCGGCAGATGTTGGTGTGTGTGGCAATGGCATCGATAATCGCGTCCGACATGTCTTCAGGATTAGAGGTGGTGAAGCGCACTCGCATTTCAGGCGCCGCTTCGGCTACCGCGGAGAGCAGAGCGGCAAAGTCGGTGTCACCGTCGAGGTAACTGTTCACGTTCTGGCCCAGAAGTGTCACTTCCTTGAATCCGCGGCTGCATAGGTCGGCGACTTCGCCGAGAATACTGTCGAGCGGACGGCTGCGTTCCCGACCTCGGGTGTAAGGCACTATGCAGTATGAACAGAAATTATTGCAGCCGCGCATGATGCTCACGAAGCCAGAGATGGCGTTGACGCCAAGACGTACGGGCATTACGTCGCGGTAGGTTTCGGTGGTGCTGAGCTGCACCGAAACCGCAGGAACGCCCTTCTCAGCCGATGCAAAGAGCGCCGGCAGGTCGAGATAGGAATCGGGTCCTGCCACGATGTCGACGCCGTGCTTTTCGACAAGCTCATTTTTTACACGCTCGGCCATGCAGCCGATGACGCCTATCAGCAGACGGCCTCTTTTACGGCGTTCGGCGTTCAGTGCCTGAAGCCGAGACAGAATTTTCTGCTCGGCATTGTCGCGAATGGAACAGGTATTAAGCAGCACGGCATCGGCATCGGTTATGGTATCAGTTATGCTGTAGCCGGCCATCTGCATGATAGCGGCCACTACTTCGCTGTCGGCCACATTCATCTGGCAACCGTATGTCTCGATATATAGAAGTTTGTTGTCGTTTTTATCCATAAAAAGATTTGTGCCTTTGCACAATAATGAGTAATTTTGTGCAAAATTACAAAAAAAGAGTGGATTTAGCGTCCTTAATAGTTGCAATTGCCGTTACCGTGGGCGTAGGCCTCATTGAAAAACTCGGCAAGAAGAAAAAAAACAGCCCCCGCGGTGCTTCGCGGCCGGCTCATACGGCACGTCGTCGACCGGCACCGGAAAAGCCGTGGCCTGCATCTCCCTCCAAGGCAAGCGACAGTGCCAAACTGCCATTGCCGGCGGACTCTCTTCCCGAAGAGGGAATACGGGTGAGTGTCGACGCCCCTGTGGAGGCAAACACCGGCGTAAAAACTGCAGCGCCACGCGATACGGGCATGGATCTCCGCAGCGCAATGATTTGGAGCGAAATCCTCAAACGAAAATTCTAACCTTAACCTAAACACAATCTTTACAGTAGAAAATATATGGCATTCAATTTCATTACAGCTCAGGAAGCTGCCGAAATGATTCCCAACGGAGCCACGATAGGCCTGTCGGGCTTTACTGCTCCCGGAACTCCGAAATTTATCACTGAAGAACTTGCAAAGAAGGCGGTGCGCGAGCATGAGGCCGGAAGAGAGTTCAAGGTCAATATGTTTACCGGTGCATCAACCAGCGATCATGTCGATGGTGTCCTTTCGCGTGCTAACGCCTATAATATGCGTGCTCCCTACCAGAATGTACCTGACCTACGCAAACGTATCAATGCTCACGACTGCCACTACAACGACCGCCATCTTTCGGAAATGGCTCAGGAAGTGCGCTACGGCACATACGGCGACATCGATTTCGCCATCATCGAAGCCGCCGACATCACTGATTCCGGCGAGATAATTCTCGGCTGCGGTGTTGGTAATGTCCCTACATATGCCAAAATGGCAAAAAAAATATTCATCGAGTTGAATGCCAAGCTTCCCAAAGCACTCCTCGGCATGCACGACATCTACCTGCCTCTCGATCCCCCTTACCGCCGCGAAATCCCCATTTATGCCGCCAACACCCGTATTGGCTCGCCGGTTCTTAAAGTCGATCCGGCGAAGGTAGTCGGAATCGTCCGCACTGATTCATACGATTGTGTGAAACCTTTCACCGCTCCCGACGAAATTTCGACACAGATCGGTAAGAACGTTGTACGCTTCCTCGTAGGCGAATACAAGGCCGGTCGTCTTCCCAAGGAATTCCTGCCTTTGCAGTCGGGCGTTGGTAACGTGGCCAATGCCGTGCTCTACGACCTCGGCGAAAGCAAGGAACTGCCTAATTTTATGATGTACACCGAAGTTATTCAGGACGCCGTTCTCGAACTCCTCATGAAGGGCAAGTGTACATTTGCCAGCACCTGTTCCATGACTTTCACCGACAAGACAGAAGAGAAGCTATTCTCCGACATCAGCTTCTTCCACGACAAGATTCTGATGCGACCCGCCGAAATATCGAATAACCCCGAGGTTATCCGTCGTATAGGCGTCATCGCCATGAACACTGCTCTCGAGGCCGATCTCTTCGGTGCAGTCAATTCCACCCACGTGCTGGGCACCAAGATGATGAACGGCATCGGCGGCTCAGGCGACTTTACCCGCAACGCTTACCTGTCGATTTTCAGCTGTCCTTCAGTGACAAAAGGCGGTGCCATCAGCAACATCGTACCTATGGTAGCCCACGCAGACCACAGCGAGCACTCTGTCGACATTCTTGTTACCGATCAGGGTATCGCAGACCTCCGCGGCAAGGATCCTGTGCAGCGTGCTCATGAAATCATCAACAACTGCGCACACCCCATGTACCGCGAAGTGCTCACCGACTACCTTAACCACGGTGCCGGTCAGACTCCTCACTCGCTGCGAGCGTCGTTCGCACTCCACGAAGCTTTCATGGAAACCGGCGACATGCGCAACGCCGACCTTTCGCGCTTCTTCTAATTTATTATCAGATAGTCTAAGGCTATATGACAGTCGCTCCAGGTTTTCGCCGGGGGTGACTGTTTTTCTTTGGAATTATAGAGCGCGGGTTTTGCCATAGGTAAGAAATTTTGTATCTTTGCACTTTCTTTCAGACAAGTTTCCAAAAGATTTCTACAATGGGAGGTTTTTTCGGCTCAATTTCCAAGAAGCCATGTGTCGATGACATATTCTACGGCACTGATTATCACTCACATCTGGGCACGAAACGTGCCGGTATGGTATCCTATGACCCCGAGCAAGGTTTCAACAGGATCATTCACAGCATAGAACGCAACTATTTTCGCTCGAAGTTCGAGGACGAACTCGACAAATTTGTCGGCAATCAGGGTATGGGCGTGATAAGCGATACCGATCCGCAACCTATCATAGTAAACTCGCATTTAGGACGTTATGCAGTGGTGACAGTAGCGAAAATCAACAATATCCGCGACATTGCCGACGAGCTTCTTGCTCAGCACATGCACTTCAGCGAGCTTTCGGCAAACAAAAT
>CABQCA010000066.1 GCA_902462525.1 uncultured Porphyromonadaceae bacterium
TGTGCTTGTGGTTGCCGCGGTATGCATCTGTGCCGTTAAGCTGCTCGAGCCCGGGCAACTTACACCTCTCGTTTGCCGGGTCGCCGAGGCTAATTTGGACGCCGATGTGAGCATAGCAAGTGTGGAACTGGGCTTTAAACCGTCGTATCCTCTGCTTAGACTTGATGTAAGGGACCTCGAAATAGTGTCGAACAGTCTCCGCGGGCTTCCCGACAGTCTGCGCCGCGGACTGCCCGCTTACAGCGACACTCTGCTGCGAGTGGGGCGGATTTCAGGCGGTATTAATATTTCGGAACTGTTGCTGGGTAATGAAATCAGTCTTCAAGGTCTGGAAGTGGAACGCCCGGAAGTGAACATTGTCATAACACCGGACGCTGCGAACTTCGACATATATCACACCGCGGCTGTCGACGAAGAAGCTGCCTCCGCGGCGCCCATACCGGCGATTTCTATCGACAGTTTCCGTTTTATCGACCCTCGGGAAATACGTTTTTTCAATGCGGCTGATTCCACCGAAGCAAGCATAGTCGTGCTGACCGAAGCTAACCTTAATGGTGCGGAATCACCTGATTACCGTCTTAAAATCGAAGGTGAACTTAAGGGTCCGTATTCCCGCAGTATCCTCAATCTCGAAGACATAGCTTTCGGAGTAGACGGGCGAATACACTGGGAGCCGTCACATCCCGAACTGCTTGCGGTAGAACAGATGCGGCTTCGCGGTGCGTTTCTAAACGCTGAAGTCGATGCCGCCGTTGAATTTTCCGACCGCCTGACTGTACGGAGCGGGCGTATTTCTATCGATACCTTGCGTGTCAGCGATGTGCTGACAGTCCTCGATGAAGAAACTCGGAAGAAATACCGCCTTAAGGCTCCTTTTTTCACCACCGACGCATCACTGTCGCTTACGGCCGAGCTTCAGCGCCCCTATTGTCCAGAGACAGATACTGTTCCTTATGCCGAAATCAAGGCTTCGATTGCCGAGTGTAAACTCCGCTACGGGAAAGCCCGCATTCACAGCCTCTCTCTTGAAGCTGCAATGATGCTTGCGGGCGACAACCTCGATTCGGCCCTTGTGAATGTCGGCCGGTTCACTATCGCAGGCCCGGCCACGTCGTTGCAGATCAGCGGTAAACTGTGGCGTCTGCTTTCCGATCCTGCGTTCAGTGTCACAGTCAAAGGCCTGTGTGATGTCGCGTCGTTGCCTCCTCAGCTTGCCGAGGCAGCAAAGGGCAGCCTGAGCGGCAAACTGCGTGCCGACCTTAATTTCGACGGTGCCATGTCGATGTTTACTCCCGCTCACTTCCACGAGTTCAGCGCCGAAGGCAGCCTAAAAGGCACAGACCTCTATTTTTTGTCGAACGACACTGCCGATATGGTAGAGATCCCGGCAGTAAACATCAGTTTCGACAGCCGTCAGCACTATGAGACACCCGAGGGTGAGACACGCACGTTGCTGTCGGCCAGAATAGAGGCTGACACTGCGTCGATGCTTTTCGGCGGCATTAGCCTTAACACGGGCGGTTTCATTCTCGGAGCCGCCGCTCAGAACGACGCCCAGTTGCTCGATACGACCGTCGTACAGCCTCTCGGCGGAGGTATCGACGTGCGCTCGCTTGCCGTGCGTTCGATTACCGACAGCGCCGGTGTGAAAGTGAATAATCTGAAGGGCATAGTGACTCTCAACCGCTTCAAAAACAGTAGTCAAACGCCGCGGATCAGTCTGCGCGCGCTTGCCGGACGCGTGGCCGCAGGAGCTCCCGGCACTGTTTTCCTGCTTTCTGACGCCAGCATTGATGCATCGACGCATCTGATTCCCGAACGAGCCGCCATGCGGAAGGCTATGCGTCAGACTGCCGACTCCATACAGCGGGCGCATCCCGAGCTGTCGCCCGATTCGGTGCTTTGTCTGGCCGTGGAAAAACGGCGCCGTCGTCCGCACCGTCACCGTGAAATGCTGGAGCAGGAGGATGACCGTGAAATCATCGACTGGAACGTGAGCAACTCGTTCCGCCGTTACCTGCTCGACTGGGCCCTCGAAGGCCATGTAAGCACCCGCCGCGCCGGGCTCTACACCCACTATTTCCCGTTGCGTAACCGTGTCGACAGCCTCGATCTTTCGTTCAATACCGACACACTCGAACTTAAACACATGCACTACCGCGCCGGCAAGAGCGATCTTGCAGTCAAAGGCCGTGTCACCAATATACGGCGCGCACTCACCGGCCGGAAAGGCCGCAGTATGCTGAAAGCTGATTTTGACGTCAACAGCGATACCATCGATATCAACCAGCTCGCCGCCGCCGTGTTCGCCGGTTCGGCCTACGGCGACAAAGTGAAAAAAGGGACTGCCGGAAGTACCATCGATATCGACAGTGCCGCTGAAATGGAGGAAAGCCTCGATGCGGCAGCTACCGCACATACCGACTCTGCAGGGCCGCTGCTCATGCCGGTGAATGTCGATGCGCGCATAGGTGTGAGCGCCCGTAACATCCTTTACTCCGATCTTCATCTTCACGATTTTGGCGGACAGTTGCTACTCTACGACGGTGCGCTGAATCTGAGCCGGCTCCGTGCATCGTCCGATGCCGGCTCCATCGACCTGTCGGCTCTCTACTCGGCGCCGTCGAAGCGCGACATGAAATTCGGTTTCGGCATGATGCTCAAAAACTTCAAAATCGAGAAATTTCTGAGCCTCGTTCCGGCACTCGACTCCATAATGCCGCTGATGCGCGATTTCAGCGGGGTCATAGGCGCCGACATCGCCGCTACCGTCGACATCGACAGCGCCATGAACTTCGTGTTGCCGACCCTCGACGCCGCCGTGAAGCTCAGCGGCGACTCGCTGGTGTTCATCGATGCAGATACGTACCGCACCCTGGGCAAGTGGCTGAGATTCCGCGACAAGGCCGACAATACCATAAAGCATATGAGCGTCGAGCTGCTTGTGAAGAACAATATGCTCGAATTATTTCCCTTTGCTTTCGACATCGACCGTTACCGTCTTGGCGTCCTGGGTTTCAACGACCTTGCTCTCAATTTCAACTACCATATAGCTGTTCTTAAGTCTCCGTTGCCTTTTAAGTTTGGCATAACGGTGAAAGGCAACCCCGAAAAGTACAAAGTCCGCTTCGGAGGCGCGAAGTTCAATGAAAAGACAGCGCAGCAGCATGTGGCGGTGGTCGACACGGTGCGTGTTAACCTTGTCCGGCAGATTCAGAATGTGTTCCGCCGCGGCGTGAGCCGTTCGGGCTTCGCGAGGCTGAATACGGGCGGCGCACCCGATCTCCGAGCCCTCGAGGGCGACGAAAGACCGCTGTCGCAGAGCGACTCGCTGGCTCTTATCGAGCAGGGCATACTTGAGGCGCCGCCCGATTCCTCACAGACCCAGGGACCGGAACTAAACGAAAAGAAGAAACGTAAAAAATGATACTCGACGAAGCAATTGCAAAATATAAGGAAAGAAACGGCATAGAAGTATTTCGTCCGAAAGCTGTGCTTTTCGATATGGACGGCGTGCTCTACGACTCCATGCCCAGGCACGCAAGGGCATGGAAGGCCATGTGCGACGAGGCCGGCATCGAAGCCGACGAGAATGAGTTCTATGCCTATGAAGGACGTACCGGAGCCTCGACCATAGGGATTCTCGTGCAGCGTCAGTACGGCCGGGTGGCTACCGAGGAAGAGTGCCGCAGACTCTATAAACGCAAGTCGGAATTCTTTGCCGCCGGAAGCGAAGCGCCTGTAATGCCTGGCGCAAAAGATGCAGTCGGCACTGTCATGGCCGCCAGGGCACTTCCGGTACTTGTCACCGGTTCGGGCCAAGGCACGCTTTTAGGGCGTCTCGACAGCGAATATCCGGGCGCTTTCCCGGCAGAACGACGTGTCACGGCCTACGACGTGACTCACGGTAAACCCGACCCGGAGCCTTATATCAAAGGAATGATGAAAGCCGGTGCTCATGCTACGGAGGCTATCGGCGTGGATAATGCCCCTCTGGGGGTGGAGTCGGCCTCGCGTGCAGGCCTGTTTACCGTCGGAGTGGTGACGGGACCGCTTGCGCCGGGTTCGCTTCTGGCCGCCGGCGCCGATATAGAACTCAATTCGATGGCCGAGTGTGCGGCCGTTCTCAGACAACTCCTCAAATGAAACAGAAACTTATATTTACCAATGTCGTCGGCGAAGCCGTCGACGCCGAGGTGGCCGCACTCGGTTCTCCGGAAGTTTTCGTGATAACCGATACTAACGTCGCCGAACGAGTGCTTCCCCTTCTGAAGAACGAATCGGAAGCCGTGGCCCGTGCCACCGTTATCGAAGTGCCGGCAGGCGAAACTCACAAGGAACTCTGTACCCTTGCCTCAATATGGCAGAAACTGATGGTAGCGGGAGCGACTCGCAAATCGGTGGCAATCAATGTCGGCGGTGGTGTGATAGGCGATATGGGCGGTTTTGCCGCCGCAGCCTTCAAGCGTGGCATGAGGTGTATCAATGTGCCTACAACGCTGCTTTCGGCTGTCGACGCCTCGGTGGGCGGTAAAACAGCCGTCAATTTCGGCGGCATGAAGAATCAGATAGGGGTTTTCGCCGAGCCTGAGGCTGCAATCATCTCCACGATATACTTCAATACACTTCCCGGCACCGAGATTCTGTCGGGCTATGCCGAAATGCTCAAGCACGCATTGCTGAAGGACAGCGAGACGCTTCACCGGCTGCTGAATTACAGTCCGGTCTATCCTGTATTTGACTCTGAAGCCCTGCTTCCCCTTCTCCGTGAAAGCGTGGAAGTGAAACGCCGCATAGTGTCGGAGGACCTTACCGAGCAAGGAATCCGCAAGGCCCTCAATCTGGGACACACCGCAGGGCATGCCTTTGAGAGCCTCGCCATGGCGCGCAAGTCGCCGGTACCTCATGGCTACGCTGTGGCGTGGGGCCTTGTCGTAGAGCTGGTTCTCAGCCGTATGCAGCATGAATTCCCATCGGAAATCCTACATTCTTTCGCTAAATATGTAAACACAAACTACGGCGTATTCGAAATTGGCTGCAAAGATTATCCGGCGCTACTCGCCGCCATGCGTCAGGACAAAAAGAACACTACTGCCGAAGATATAAACTTCACTCTTCTCGAGGCTCCCGGTAAGCCGGTTATCGACTGCACTGTTCCGGACGAAGACATAAAAACCGCCCTCGACATCTACCGGGATCTTCTTGGTATTTAAATTTCGCAAAAAATGTGCGCGTGTATAAAGCGGGATTTGAAAAATTATTAGTAAGTTTGTAGAATTAATTCGCTTTGAGATGAATGAGGAACCGCTTAGCCGCATGATGATGAAAGACACGTCGTTTCAGGCTCTGATGCAGCACCGCATCTACAATGTGCTGCTCATAGCCTCGCCCTACGACGCTTTTATGATGGAGGAGGACGGCCGTGTGGAGGAACAGCTCTACAACGAGTATGTGTCGCTCAACCTCAGTTCTCCGCCCCGTGTCACACGGGTGTCGTCGATGACTGAAGCCCTCGAGGCCATGCACCAGAAGGCATTCGATATAGTTGTGGCAATGCCCGGCGGTGACCTCTCGGAAACATTCGAGGGCGCGGCGTTGCTTAAAGCCGATTTTCCCAATGTTCCCATTGTGGTTCTGACACCTTTCTCGAAGGAAGTGTCGCGCCGTCTGGCGAATGAAAATCTCGACAACATCGACTATGTGTTCAGCTGGCTCGGCAATATGGATCTTCTGCTGGCCATCATCAAGCTCCTCGAAGACAAACTGAACATTGAGGATATCACCGACGTGGGCGTGCAGGCGATTCTTCTTGTTGAGGATTCGGTGCGTTTTTATTCGTCGGTGCTTCCTCACATCTATAAATTCCTGCTCAAGCAGTCGGTAATATTCTCGACCGAGGCCCTGAACCAGCACGAACAGATGCTGCGTATGCGAGGTCGTCCGAAGGTGATGCTTGCACGAAACTACGAGGAGGCCATCGACCTTTACGAACGCTACGGCAAGAATATGCTCGGAGTCATCAGCGACGTTTCCTTCCACCGCGAGGGTGCAAAGGATTCGAAAGCAGGCATAAAGCTCGCCCGGTGGCTCCGTTCACGCGACCCCTTCCTTCCTATCATCGTGGAGTCGAGCGAAGTGCAAAACGCACAGGCGGTAGGGGAATTCAACGGGGTTTTTATCGATAAAAATTCCAAAAAACTGCCTGTCGATTTAGGCGAGGCCATTATGAACAACTTCGGTTTCGGCGATTTTATAATCCGCAATCCCCGGACCGGCGAGGCCATCATGACTATCCGCAATCTCAAGGACATGCAGAAAAACATATTCGACATTCCTGCCGAATCACTGCTGTACCATGCCTCGCGGAACGATATTTCGCGATGGCTTTACTCACGTGCCCTCTTCCCCATCGCCGATGTGGTGAAGCAACACCGTTTTGCAGAAATAAGCGAGGCGCCGGCCGTGAAGCAGCTTTTCTTTGATCTGATTGTGAAATACCGCCGTATGAAAAACCGCGGTGTGGTGGCTGTGTTCCAGAAGGACCGTTTCGACCACTATTCGAATTTCGCAAGAATAGGGCAGGGCAGTCTCGGAGGCAAAGGCCGAGGTCTGGCTTTTGTCGATTCCATCATCAAAAAGAACCCGGTGTGCGACAATTTCGATGGTCTGACCATTTCGATACCGCGCACCGTGGTGCTCTGTACTGATATTTTCGACGAATTCATGGCGGTGAACAAGCTCTATCCGCTTGCACTGAGCGATGCTTCCGACGAGGATATTCTTGCGGCCTTTTTGGCTGCAAAGCTCCCGGAAAGACTGTCGGAGGATTTTGCGGCTCTTTTCGATGTTGTGGACCGTCCGCTGGCGGTGCGTAGTTCCAGCCTGCTTGAAGATTCGCACTATCAGCCTTTTGCCGGTATCTACTCTACATATATGGTGCCGTTTTCAGTTGACCGCGAAAAGCGCATGCGCTGGCTCCACGATGCCATAAAGGGTGTCTATGCCTCTGTTTTCTACTCGGCAAGCAAGGTCTATATGACTGCGACAAGCAATGTCATCGACCAGGAGAAGATGGCAGTGATAATACAGGAGGTTGTAGGCGAGAACTACGGAGGGTATTATTTTCCGTCGTTTTCCGGTGTGGGACGCTCGCTGAATTACTATCCGCTTGGCGACGAACAACCGGAGGATGGTGTGGCCGAAATTGCCGTCGGTCTCGGCAAATATATTGTCGACGGCGGCCGCGGTCTTCGTTTTTCGCCGCTCCATGCTTCGCGCACCCTCCAGACATCTACACTTGAGCTGGCGCTCCGCGACACCCAGACGTCGCTGTTCGCGATGGCACAGGACGACGATGCCGACTTCTCGGTAAAGGTTGACGAAGGAGAGTCGCTTGTCAGAAAGAATATACGCGATTTTGCGAATACGGGAGCGCTGAAGTACATGGTATCGACCTACGATGCATACAACGGCATGCTAAAGGACTATGAGGATGGCAAGGGCCGGCGGGTGGTGACATTCGCCAACATACTCCGCGACAAAGTGCTTCCGCTTGCCGATGCTATCCATTTCATGCTCGCCGAAGGGCAGACCGCCATGCAGCGGCCTGTGGAAATAGAGTTCGCCGGCATAATCAGTAAGCAGAAAGCCAATGGGATAGGCGGACATCTCTACTGGCTTCAGATACGTCCGATAATCGACCGCAAGCAGCTCATCTCCGACGACGTGCTCGACTGTCCCGACGAAGAACTCATACTCCGTACCGACACGGCTCTTGGCAACGGCATGATAGAGGGTGTCCGCACCATAGTGTACGTGAAGCCCGAGGCTTTCGATTCGCTGGCCAACCCGTCGCTGGCACTTACGGTGGCAAAAATCAATGCCGAACTTGCCGCATGCGGCGAAGGCTATATTCTTATAGGACCGGGACGATGGGGCACTTCCGACCCGGCATTGGGCATACCTGTGCGTTGGGCGGATATTTCGGCCGCACGTGTAATAGTGGAGGCTGCTGTCGGCAACTACCGTATAGAGCCGAGTCAGGGCACACATTTCTTCCAGAATCTTACTTCGTTCGGCGTTGGCTACTTCACTATCGATCCGCGGGCCGGTTCGGGCTATTATGACAGCGCATGGCTCGACGCACAGTCGGCCGACTACGAGGACGACCATATCCGCATAGTGCGCTTCGGCGCCCCTCTTTCCATCGCTATCAACGGCCGTTCGGGCCGCGGAACTGTCCGGAAACCGATTTCAGAAAACGATTCAACAGACCTACAATGAGCTTTACAGATACCCTGCGCCGTCTTTTCGGCATAGACTCAGATAATGAAAGCGATGAAATGCTCGACACCGAGGAGTGTGCTTCCGATTCCGCTCCTGCCGTAGCCGAATCTCCTGTAGTGGAGGACATTGCCGAACTGCCAATGCCACCTGTGGTCGATCCGGCCATGAAAGCTAAGATATTCGATGGTGTGGTGGCTGTTTTCAATGAGGCTTTGCCCGATTTTCTGAGGCGCAGCGTCGATCCTTCGCGCCAGAGCGAAATAATAGCGGCGAGCCTCGATGAATCGCTGAAGCGCTATCTCGACGATCTTTCAGCTGAGGCCATGCAGTATGCCGAGGCAAAACTCAAGAATGCCGCTGATACCGCGCACCGCGAGTCGGAACGTCTGCGCACCGAGATGGGACAGCTCGAGCAGCAGCGCACATCGCTGCGCGAACAGCAGTTGAGCGCCGAACGCCGCCGCCGGGCTCTCGCCGACCGTGTCAACGATCTTGAAGGTCAGCTTGCCTCAGCCGAAGCCGAGCGTGAGCAGTTCGACCTCGAAAGAAAAAGCCTGCTTAACAAGATCAAACTTGCCGATGTACAGCCGGCTGTGATAGAAGACCTTCAGAAAGAGATAGAGCGCCTTAAAGCGGGCAGTGCGCAATCTGCCGCCGATACGGCAGAAACCGAAGCGCTCAAAGCCGAACTCGAACAGCTGAAATCGGCTCTTGCCGAAGCTAATGAAGCTCTTGAAATTTCCCGCAAGGCCCTCGATGACCAGCGGCAGTTGGCCGAAACGAGCCAGGCCATGTACAACGACCTTCAGAACCAGCTTGTCGACGAGCGGGATGCCCGCACTAAAGCCGAGGCCGAAGTTGCCGAGACGCGAAATATCTACGAGTCGGTAGTGGAAATGCAGAAACAGATGCAGATGGTTGAAAAAGTGATTCAGAAGCGCGACGAACGTATCTCACGCCTCAAAGCCACTAACAAAAAGCTGAAAGAAGAGCTCGCCGGACTCAAAGAGCAACTCAGCGACAACGCCATAGGACACCGCGACGGCGGTCTCTTCGATATTATTCCGGAAGAGCCTGAACAAGGGGCGGAAACGACACCGGAAGAGGAAGCAGCTCTCGCAGCTCTGGAGGACGATTTCGAGTGTCCCGACTGGTTTGTGTCGCAGCCTGAACCGGGCGAGGGTAGCCTCAGGACATCGGAAGAATCGTTCGGCTACACACCTCCCGTGCGCAAGCATACACCGGAAAACGATGCCCAGCTTTCACTTTTCTGATATTATGGGTTTGTTTAATTTTAACTTTATGAAATCCTCAGAAGCTTAAAAACATACTTGGGAAAATCTATCTGAATCTTAACATAAGCCAAAAGTAAACATACTCTAAAAGTATAAACCATAAATCGGAAGACCGTGTCATGATTTCTTATGGCACGGTCTTCCAATTTATGGGAAATGGTTGGAGCTTAATGAATTATGTTATGAACGTGATTATTTCTTGCGTTTGCTCCAGAGGGCAGTCATGTCTTCGAGAGTCTTGCCCTTTGTTTCGGGGACGAGCCGTGCCACGAATATGGCGGCGACGATGCAGATGATGCCGTAGAGAGCGTACACGAAGCAGTGACCGAATTTATCGCCCATGCCGAAGGCGCTCATGTTGTACATCGGTACGAAAGTCGATGATACAATGAAGTTGAAAATCCACTGGAAGGCGACTGCGATAGCGACCGCCTGTGAGCGGATGGTATTCGGGAAGATTTCGGCAATAAGCACCCAGCAGATCGGTCCCCATGAGAACATGAAGGATGCCGAGTACACCATGATGCTGACAACGGGCATCAGTGGCGGAACGGCCATTACGTTCGACATTGCCACGCCTAAGGCGCCGACTGCCATGCCGAGAGAGCCCCAGATAAGCAGAGGCTTGCGGCCCAGCTTTTCGACGGTGAATACTGCCACCAGGGTGAAGGCAATGTTGACAATACCCATTATTACGGTCTGGACCATAGGATTGCCCATGCCCATCGACTCGAAAATGCGCGGAGCATAGTAGAGCACGGCATTTATGCCGACGGCCTGCTGGAATACTGACAGCATGACGCCGACGAATATTACCAGTACGCCGAATGAGAACAGACGCTCGGATTTGACATCGACAGTGGATTTGATTTGCTGCAGAACCTCGGCGCCTTTAGTTTTTCCATTGATGCGCGAGAGAATTTTCAGGGCCATGGCATCCTTGCCGACAAGAGTGAGGTAGCGGGGCGATTCTGGAACGAAGCAGACGAGGACAGTGAAAATGCCTGCCACAAAGGCCTCTGAGCCGAACATGTAGCGCCAGCCGGTCTGAATTGTCCACTGGTCGGACGATGAGCTGACTTCGTAGATGGTTTCGCCGATTTTATTGATGATGGGCTGTGTATGTTCGCCCAGAATCATGAAGTTGACAAAATACACCACAAGCTGGCCGAAGATGATGGCAAATTGGTTCCAGCTCACCAGGGTGCCGCGAAGGTTGCTCGGGGCAACTTCGGCTATATACATGGGACATATTGCCGAAGCGAGGCCTACGCCTATGCCGCCGATTATGCGGTAGATGTTGAATGTCACCAGCAGTCCCATCGATGGTACACCGTAGTCGTAGAGCATAAATTCAGGGTAGTACGAGCCGAGCGCCGATACGAAAAAGAATATGCCCGCGAGAATGAGCGAGCGTTTGCGGCCGTAGCGCGAAGCTATGAATCCGGATATGGCCGAGCCGATGATGCAGCCGATGAGTGCGCTCGACGAGGTGATGCCGTGGATGGTGTCGGTGTAGACAAAGTCTCCGGCTCCTAAAAAGAATGCCTGCAGGCCTTTTTCGGCGCCCGAAATTACGGCGGTGTCGTAGCCGAAGAGCAGTCCACCAAGCACTGCTACCAGAACGATAGAAAACAGGTAGAGTTTGCTCCCTTTATCTTGTCGGTTCATTTTTCATGGAATTTTACTTAAGTTCATAAAGTCGAAAAAGTATAAAAAGTTAAGATAATAGCCCGGTCTCTTGTACGATACCGATGATATTATCTTAACTTTTTCAACTGTTTTATACTTTTCCGGCTGTTCGTTTACTTTAAATTATGCTTATGCATACATGTTTACGATGGCCTCGTAGAGTTCCTGTTTGCCTGATGTGAGGGCGGGTTCACCCTGCGTTTTGGCGTAAGCGACAACGTCTTCGAGCGAGAGTGCGCCGTCTTCGAATTCCTTGCCTTTGCCGGCATCGAAGCTGGAGTAGCGGTCGGCAAGCATTTTCTTGTAGGGCGATTTTTCGAGAACATCGGCAGCGCTGAGGAGGGCACGGGCCATGGCATCCATGCCGGCTATGTGTGCGATGAAGATGTCTTCGAGGTCGGTGGAGTTGCGGCGTGTCTTGGCGTCGAAGTTCGTACCGCCGTTGCCCAGACCGCCGTTGCGGATAATCTGCATCATGGCCTGGGTGAGTTCGTAGTT
>CABQCA010000067.1 GCA_902462525.1 uncultured Porphyromonadaceae bacterium
TAAAGAGCGAAACATTATCAGCCTGACTTTCCAGCCATTTGTCGGCCTCGGCAATGCTCTCGCCCAGCGAAGTTTCCGACTTGCGGAGCGCCTCGAGGATACCGCTGAGCGCTGCAAAAGTTTCTGAAAGAGCAGCCACATCGCCGAGGGCCGTTTCGCGTTCACCGACTGCCTTGTTCCTTTCGGAAAGTATGTTGCGGAGGTCGGCGGTGGCATCCCAGCTCTTCAGAAGAGCGCAATCGCGGACATATTCCCCGGCCCCCATCATGCCGTTAACCTTGGCCAAAGACCCGCGTAGTTCTTCAAGACGGACCGCACGCACATCTCGGGCCTCAAGCAGAGCGAGCACCTTCCCGGCGGTGGCAAACGCGGCCTTCGCCGTGACCTCCTCCTCTTCGAGCTGCCTGAGCTGCGCCTTTTTATCTGTTTCCTCCTCAGTTGTCAGGGTGTGGGCCCGCTCGGCGTCGTACTGCTTTCTTATATCTTCCAGTGCAGCTTTGCGGGCGTTGTAGAGCGATGTCACAGCCTCTCCGTAGCGGCTGAAATGCTCGGTGTCGGTGAGCTGTTCGAGTATCTCCTCGCGTTCTTTGCGGTCGCCGGTTAGAAAAGTGGCGAACTGACCCTGGGCGAGCATGGCTATCCGGCTGAACTGTTCGAAGCTGAGGCCGACAGCCCGCACAATCATGTCGGATACGATCTTGTCTTTGTCGACAGGAGCCTCGTTGCCACACCGCACACTCCATTTGGGACTGAGGTAGTTGTAGACGCGCTCACCGCTGCGCGGGTTGACACTCATTCTGCTGCTGACGCCCAGCGTCAGGCGCGCCGTGTACTCTTTCCCGTCATTGCCCTCGAATACCAGTTCCGCATAGCACTCATCCTTCGGCCCGCAGCCAAGGCGCGTGTACTGTGATATATCGGTTATGCGCACCATGCGTCCGTTGCTGTCGGTGAAAACATTGCGCGCACTATTGACCACACTTGCTATGCGGGGTGTGGTTTTGTAGAGAGCCATCGAAATGGCGTCGAGCAACACAGTCTTTCCGGCTCCGGTATCACCCGATATCAGAAAGACAGGCGCCGGTCGGCCGGTCGACGCATCGGTCAGGTCCTTTTCAAAATCTATGTCGGCTTGTTCTATCGACGCAATATTGCGGAGATGCAATTGTCTGATTTTCATTTTTCGCGGCTTAAACGGTTAGCTTCAGCGGCAATCTCGGCGAAAGCCTCGCGAAGCTCGTCGAGCGAAAAGCCTTTGTACTGGTCGGCGGTGCGCTCGACAAATATCATCGGATCGTTCATCTGCTGCAGCTCGGCCACGGCGAAAACCGGCGTCTCGACGGCGGCTCCGCCGGTAGCTTCGCCGACCCACAGATGCTTGGGATTGAAACACAGACGGTCGCCCCTGTCGGCGAGCAGACGGTAGATTTTCTGTTCGAAATCGGGGGGCGTCTCAGAGCCATAGTCCATTCTCAGGCGGAAGTAGCCTTCGAGACCTCCGGCGACAGCTTCGGCGACGGCAGCCAGCGCCGCTTCGCCGCTTCGGAAAGCACCTTCGCGCGGCAATGTATGGAAATGCCGCAGTTCGTCGATGCGCAACCGCCGCACACTCACACAGCCTCCGTGACGGTCGATATCCACCACACTGACAGTGTGCGGATAGGCCTCGTCGCAGCTCACATGCAGAGCGCTTCCGGCATAGCGGGCCACAGGAGTATCGTAGACTGTCTCCGGCACTCCTTCGTCGGAGGCCGGGCGTCCCAAAGTCTGCGGACGGTGGATATGGCCCAGAGCCAGATAGTCGTATCCGCAGCCGAAAGCCTCCGCCGGAAGCGTGCGAAGATTACCGACATCGATGTTGTGGCCCGTGACATCGACGCCGTCTACGGCGGCATGTGCTACTGCCACCACAGGGAGTCCGCCGGTGTTCTCTGCTGCCACGACATCGAGAACTGCCTGCACGGCCTCGCGGCGGTTGCCCGGCGAATAAGGAACGGCGACAATATATCCGGCCGGAAGGCGAACGATGTAACGGCCGCAGTCGGCCTCACCGACCGACAACGGAGGCGCCACGCCCACAACCACAACATTGAGCTGCCGCCACAGCAGTTCCTCGACCTGAAGGCGCGATGCAGAGTCATGATTGCCGGCAATGATGACGATCATCATTTCGGGACAGCACTCATGCAAACGCACGAAAGCCTCGATATAGGCGCCCCGCGCTGCTGTCGACGGCTGGGCCACATCGAAAACATCACCCGCCACCACAAGGGCGTCGGGCCGCTCGGCCGCACACCACTGCTCGAGCTGTCTGAAAAAATGGGCATGCTCGTCGGCACGGTCGTAGTTCTGATATATTATCTGGCCGAGGTGCAGATCGGCCGTATGCACTATTTTCATACTCACAAAAATAGTGTTTTTTAGTCAAAAACAAAGGAGCGTTTCAGTCTTCCGGGATTTTTTTGTAATTTTGCCGAAAATATCCGCTTTGTTATGATAGATAAGATCAACGCCCTCCGCGCCGAACTGGCCACCCTCGCCGCAAGCGGCGAAGTTGCCGATGTAGAAGCGCTGCGTATCAAATATTTAAGCAAAAAAGGCGCCATTTCGGCGCTGATGAACGATTTCCGCACCGTTCCCTCCGAACAGAAGCGCGAGATCGGTCAGGCTCTCAACGAACTGAAAAATTTCGCCACAGAGACTATCAACGCACTGCGTGAGGCTGCCGAAGCAGGCCGCGCCAAAACCGATGTTCCCGACCTCACACGCACCGCCGCTCCAGTGAGCCTCGGCACACGCCACCCGCTGTCGCTTGTGCGCGAGCAGATTATCGACATCTTCCGCCGTCTGGGATTCACCATCGCCGAAGGACCCGAAATAGAGGACGACTGGCACGTGTTCGAAAGCCTCAATTTTGCCGCCGACCACCCCGCCCGCGACATGCAGGACACATTCTTCATCGGCCGCAACCCCGACGTGCTGCTGCGCACACACACTTCGAGTGTGCAGACACGCGTCATGACATCGCAGAAACCGCCTATACGAATCATTTGCCCGGGACGCGTCTACCGCAATGAAGCCATATCGGCGCGCGCACACTGCTTCTTCCATCAGGTCGAAGCTCTCTACATCGACCGAAACGTCACTTTTGCCGACCTGCGGCAGACACTGCTCTACTTCGCCCGCGAAATGTTCGGCCCCGACACTCAGATTCGCCTGCGACCCAGCTACTTTCCGTTCACCGAGCCTTCGGCCGAAATGGACATCAGCTGCAACCTCTGCGGAGGCAAAGGCTGCTCGTTCTGCAAAGGATCGGGCTGGGTCGAAATCCTCGGTTGCGGAATGGTCGATCCCAACGTGCTCGAAGCCTGCGGCATAGACTCGAAAGAATACACAGGATTCGCTCTCGGAATGGGCATCGAGCGCATCACGAATCTCAAGTACCAGGTGAAGGACCTGCGAATGTTCTCCGAAAACGACGTCCGCTTCCTCGACGAGTTTACTGCAGCCCGATGAAACAGGCCGAGCGCTACCGCGCCGTCGTAGAGCGCTTCGCCAGAGAAATGCCGGTGGTGCAGACCGAACTGCACTTCGACAATCCCTACCAGCTTCTTGTGGCGGTGATTCTGTCGGCCCAGTGCACCGACAAACGCATCAACATGGTCACTCCGGCGCTCTTCAAGGCATTTCCTACTCCCGAAGCCATGGCCGGGGCCTCGGCCGACGACATCTTCCCTTACATCAAATCGGTATCTTATCCCAACAACAAAAGCAAGGCGCTGGCCGGAATGGCGCGCAAGCTTGTGAGCGACTTCGGCGGTGTGGTGCCCGACGACATCGATGCCCTGATGAGCCTGCCGGGCGTAGGACGCAAGACAGCAAACGTAATGCTGTCGGTCATCTACGGACAACCAACCATGGCTGTCGACACCCACGTGTTCCGTGTGGCCGAGAGAATAGGTCTGACAACCGGCAGCCGTTCGCCGCTCGAAACCGAGAAAAAACTCACCGCCGGAATCCCCGACGACCTTATCCCCAAGGCACACCACTGGCTCATTCTTCACGGCCGCTACGTGTGCAAGGCCCGCAGTCCGCAGTGTGAATCCTGTTTCCTCGCCGATCTCTGCCGCCACCGCGAGCGCCAGCTCGCCAGTGAGGCCCGCAATATCGAAAAAGCAAAATCCATGATAGGAAAATAGACCGCCATGGACGAAAGCAACCTTTTCATATTCATCATCGAAGTAGTAGGCACCATAGCATTCGCCATTTCGGGAATACGGCTGGCTGCGGCTAAAAACTTCGACTGGTTCGGCGCATACGTCGTGGGGCTCGTCACCGCAATAGGCGGCGGCACTATCCGCGATGTACTGCTCTACGTACCCGTCTTCTGGATGCAGAACGCCATGTTCCTGCTGGTGACACTGCTGTCGCTGGTCACCGTCATAGTGTTCAAGCGCACACTTGTGGGCGGTATGCGCACACTCTTCATCTTCGACGCCATCGGCCTGGCACTCTTCGTGGTGGTGGGTATCGAAAAGAGCTTCGCCGCCGGATATCCGGCATGGGTAGCCATAGTCATGGGTATTATCACCGGCTCGTTCGGCGGCGTGACCCGCGACATTCTCATCAACGAAGCCCCGCTCTTTTTCAAGAAGGACATCTATGCCACCGCCTGCCTCGCCGGCGGTGTCGTCTACTGGCTTGTCGACTTCATCCCCGGCATCTCGCGGATACTGCCGCAGATAGCGTGCGCCGTTACTGTGATAGGGCTGCGGGTAGCCGCTGTGCACTTCGACTGGTCGCTGCCTATCCTTAAAGTTCCACCACAAGACCTTCCGCCCGAATCATGAAAGACACACGGAAAATGCAGATCTGGCAGTTCGTGAAGTACTGCATCGTCGGTATCCTGAACACTCTCGTAACCCTCGGAGTGATATACCTGTGCAAGTCGATGCTCGGCTGGAACATTTACCTCAGCAATGCGTTGGGATACATTGCCGGTGTCACCAATTCATTCTTCTGCAACAAGCAGTGGACCTTCAAGACCAAAGGCCATTACCGCCGCGAGGCCGTCCGTTTCCTTGTGGGCTTCGGCGTTTGCTACGCCCTGCAGTTCGCACTGGTGTGGATGCTCACTCAGTCGCCTTTCGGGCACTACGACTTTCTGATTCTCGGCATTGTCATCTCGGGATACGGCATAGCAACACTGCTCGGCAACGTAGTCTACACTCTGGCGAACTTCGTGTTCAACCGCATGGTGACCTTCCGCTGAAAAAACGGCATTCAGGAAAAACCGACTCTCTTGCTAAGCCGTTATTACTAAAAATGATTTCTATGAGGCGTATTTTCACACTGATAATACTATGTGCTCTTGTTGCGGCAGGTGCGGCACACGCTTTCGACCTTTCGCGCCTTATCGGAGGTGGCGTACAGGCTCTTCAGGCCGCATCGGTCGACGATGCTCAGATGGCGCAGTACGTCCACGGCTCCGTTGAGGCCATGGATAAGAAAAACAAGGTGTTGCCGTCCGACAATCCCTACAGCATACGCCTTGCCAGGCTCACCAGCGGAATCACCGATGCCGACGGCATTCCGCTGAATTTCAAAGTCTACCAGACCGACGAAGTAAATGCTTTCGCATGTCCCGACGGCAGTGTCCGCGTCTACACAGGCCTGATGGACCGCATGACCGACGACGAAGTGCTCGGCGTGATAGGGCATGAGATAGGCCACGTTGTCAAGCGCCATTCGCTGAAAGCATTCCGCCAGCAGCTGCTCACCGGCGCCTTCGCAAACATGCTCGGCTCGACCAGCAACACCATGGCAGCGCTCACCGACTCGCAGTATGCCCAGCTCGGCGAAGCTTTCGTGTCGGCTCAGTACTCGCAGAAACAGGAGTCCGAAGCCGACGACTGCGGCTACGATTTTCTCAAGGCTCAGGGCCGCAACCCATGGGGCATGGTGATGGCCTTTCAGAAAATACAGGCCCTCGAAGGTACAGCCGGTCAGCAGAGTACACTTGCCAAAGCATTCTCCGACCACCCAGACACGCAAAGCCGCATAGAGCACATGGCCGCCCGCTGCCGCCGCGACGGCATTCAGCCGCCGCGTTCCTCAGGCACTGTCGAGGCCGTAGGCGTAACTCAGCAAGACATAGCCCCCCGCAGCAACAGCACAGTCGAAAACATTCGCAACAGCGCCCGAACCTCATCGCAATGGTCGTTCTGAGCCGCCTTATAGTCATAGCGCTCTTCGGGCTTACCGCCATTGCCGCAACTGCCGCCATTCCCGGTCACAGACTTCTTCCGCAGTCACAAAGCCCGGCCGCCGACTACGGTCACATCGACCGCTATATTGTGGAATCAGCCTGTCTCGACGACGAAATGACAGTCGACGTATGGATTCCCGAATCCTATTCCGAAAACTCCGCCGAGACATACCCTGTGCTGTATGCCTTCGATGGCCAGAACCTGTTCGACCCGGCAGAATCTTTTGCCGGTGTCGCATGGGAACTCGACCGCTCGGCATGGGAACTCGCCTCAGCAACTGAAGCAGCCCTTCCCATTATCGTAGGGATTCATAACCGCGGGGCCAGGAACCTGCGGGCAGCCGACTACTTTCCCGAAAACGCTCTGGACTACATCGCCGACGACGACAGACACCGCACCACCATCTTCGCCACATGTCCCGACGGCTTCAGCGGCAATAGCCATGCCGATTTTGTAGCCCTCGAACTTAAGCCGCTCGTCGACAGTCTTTACCGCACTAATCCGTCCCGCGACCACAACATGACCATTGGTTCGAGCATGGGCGCCCTCGCAGCCCTCTACCTAATGTGCGAATATCCGGATATCTTCGGCGCAGCGGCAGCCCTCTCCACACACTGGGTCGGTTCGCTCAATCTCAACACCGATTATTCCATGAACGATGATCCTGTGTGCGCCGGCGCTATTCTCGCCTGTCTGACCGACAATCTTCCAACCGCCGCCGGACACCGTCTTTACCTCGACCAGGGCTCCGCCGGCTGGGACGCCCTCTATCTCCGCTACGAACCCACGGCCCGGGCCATCGCCACCGCAAAAGGCTACAACACCGCCGACAACACCCTCGCCACTTACGACGCCGACGGCGCCGGTCACAACGAATGGTTCTGGCAGCAACGGGCCTCGCGACCGCTCGCATTCCTCCTGAGCCGACGCACCCTTGGCCTCCCGACTCTTCCGGCCGACACCCCGGAAACCATAACCCACGACCTGCTCGGACGTCCCCTTCCCTCCACGCAACACCGCCGGCTGCCACAGGGCATCTACATCACCTCCCGCAAACGCCTCCTTCGACTGCCTTAGATTCATTTTAGTCTAATGGAAGCATAAGGCGATTTTTTTTGCCGGAGGTGGGTGAGGATGAGGTAATTTTTTGTAATTTTGCTGTCTGAAACAAAGTGTTACACAAGATATGAATCTCTATTCGCAAATCGAAGCCGACATCAAGGCCGCCATGCTGGCCAAAGACAAGGTGCGCCTGCAGGCGCTCCGCGGCATCAAGAAGGAATTTATCGAAGCCAAGACAGCTCCGGGCGCCAACGGCGAACTCGGCGACGAGGCTGCCATGAAGATATTGGTCAAAATGGCCAAACAGCGCCGTGAAAGCGCTCAGATTTACAACGATCAGAACCGCGCCGACCTTGCCGAAACAGAGCTCGCGGAACTCGCGGTCATCGAGGCCTATCTGCCCAAAGCCATGACCGACGAGGAACTCACCGAGGCTCTCAAAAAAATTATCGCCGAAACAGGCGCTACCACCGCCGCTCAGATGGGCAAAGTGATGGGCGTGGCCACCAAAGCCCTGGCAGGACGTGCCGACGGCCGGGCTATTTCGGCAAAAGTTCGCGAACTTCTCTCCTGACAATTCAACCGCACTATGCTTACACTACAGCAGATAAAGGCCGACCCGAAGTACATCATCGCACGTCTGGCCGTAAAGGGCTTCGACGCTGAAAAGCCCATAAACCGCGTGCTCGCTCTCGACGACCTGCGCCGCAGCCTGCAGCTGCGCAACGACAACGCCGCAGCCGACCTCAAGAAAAAAGCCGACTCCATAGGCCGCGCCATGAAGGAAGGCCGCCGCGACGACGCCGAAAAAACCAAGGAAGAAGTCGCCGTGCTCAAAGAAGAACAGCGCGCCATCGCCGAAGAGTTGGGCCGCACTGAGGACGCCATACGCGACGAACTTCTCAATATACCCAACATTCCCTGCGAGGCTGTGCCTGAAGGCCGCACCGCTGCCGACAACGTTGTCGAGAAATCGGGCGGTCCCATGCCCGAGCTTGGTCCCGATGCCCTCCCCCACTGGGATCTCGCAAAGAAATACAATCTCATCGATTTCGACCTCGGCGTGAAAATCACCGGTGCAGGCTTCCCCGTCTATCTGGGCAAAGGCGCAAAACTTCAGCGCGCCCTTATCCAGTTCTTCCTCGATGAGGCTTCGGCCGCCGGCTATCTCGAGGTTCAGCCGCCCTACGTAGTGAACGAAGCTTCAGGCTACGGCACAGGGCAACTTCCCGACAAGGAAGGACAGATGTACTTCTGCAACCTCGACCGCCTCTACCTCATTCCGACAGCCGAAGTACCCGTGACCAATCTCTACCGCGACGTTATCATTTCCTCCGACAAGCTGCCTGTCAAAAACTGTGCTTACTCGGCATGCTTCCGCCGCGAAGCCGGCAGCTATGGCAAGGACGTGCGCGGACTCAACCGTCTGCACCAGTTCGACAAAGTGGAAATAGTGCGCATCGAAAAGCCCGAAAACAGCTATGCCGCACTCGAGGAAATGAAAGACCACGTGCAGGGTCTGCTCGAAAAGCTGGGTCTGCCCTGGCACATACTCCGCCTCTGCGGCGGCGACATGAGCTTCACATCGGCGATAACCTTCGACTTCGAGGTCTACTCCGCCGCACAGGGCCGCTGGCTGGAAGTTTCGTCGGTTTCCAACTTCGAGACATATCAGGCCAACCGCCTCAAATGCCGCTACCGCGGCGACGACAAGAAAACACACCTGTGCCATACCCTCAACGGCTCGGCCCTCGCCCTGCCCCGCATCATGGCCGCCCTGCTTGAGGACAACCAGACCCCCGACGGCATCGTTGTGCCCGAATGTCTGCGCAAATACACCGGTTTCGACATCATCGACTAACCTTCGGCGACGCCGATTGTTTTTAAGATACGGGCAACGCAGCCCGTATCTTAACTTTTTAAAAATATGGAATCAACCCGTCAAGCCAAAATCGCACGTCTCCTGCAGAAGGAGCTCAGCGAAATATTCCGCCGTCAGACAGCTAAGACCCACGGAGTCATCGTGTCGGTGAGCACAGTGCGTGTGTCGCCCGATCTGTCGGTGGCAAAAGCCTATCTCTCGGTTTTCCCCTCCGAGAAAGCCGCCGAGGTAATTACAAACATCGAAGCCTCGAAACAGACCGTACGCTACGAACTGGCACAGATTGTGGCCAAACAGCTGCGCAAAGTGCCCGAACTGCAGTTCTACCTCGACGATTCGCTCGACTATCTCGAGAATATCGACACTCTGCTCAAGAAATAGGTGTTTGCTCTCCGCATTGCCCTGCGCTACCTCTTCGCACCGAAGTCGCACCGCGCCGTCAACGTCATTTCAGTCATCTCCATCGCGGGGGTGGCCGTGGCGACTATGGCCATAGTGGTGGTGCTGTCGGTGTTCAACGGATTCACCACTCTCGCCGGCTCACGGCTCGGAAAAGTGGACCCCGACCTTAAGATAGTTCCGACGGCTGACAAAGTGTTTGCCGCCGCCGACTCTCTCGCCGCCGCCATAGGCGCGGTGCCGGGAGTTGCCTCGGCCATGCCAGTGCTTACGGAGCGGGCCCTTATCGTAGCCCCCGACAACCAAATGCCGGTACGCCTCATCGGCATCGACCCCGCGGGCTATGGAGCTCCGGGCATCGACAGTATGCTGATCGACGGTGTCTACGCCACCGATGCCGTTGTCGGCGCCGACACCATAGCGGCAGCACAGCTGTCGGTCGGTGTTGCGTTGCAGACACGTCTGCGTCCGGGCGGCGAATCGCAGGCCTCGCTCTACGTACCCCGTCGAATAGGCCGCATAAACCCCGCAAATTCCGCGGCCGCCTACCGCTCGCTGCCCGTGGCCGTCAGCGGTGTCACACAGGTCGACCAGCCCGAATACGACACCGACTGTGTATTCGTACCCCTCGCCTCGCTGCGCCACCTGCTCGAATATGAAAGTGCCGAAGCATCGGCAATAGACATAAGCCTGACACCCGGCGCCGACGGTCGCGCCGTAGAGAAAGCAGTCGGCATAATTGCGGGGAGCGATTTCGACATTCTGCCACGCGAACGCCAGCAGGCCGACACCTTCCGCATGATTTCCATCGAAAAATGGGTGACCTTCCTGATGCTGGTGTTCATTCTCATCATAGCGTCGTTCAACATCGTGTCGACCCTCTCGCTGCTCGTAATAGAAAAGCGCGACAACATGCTCACGCTCCGCGCCTTGGGAGCCTCGCGTCATACCGTACGCGTCGTTTTCGCCGACCTCGGATGGCTCATTACCGCCGCCGGCGGCAGTATAGGCGTAGTGCTCGGCATAGTGCTGTCGCTGGTGCAGGAAAAATTCGGTCTCATCAGACTCGACGCCGACCCCGAAGCCCTGTCGGTCGATGCCTATCCGGTGCATCTGGAGTGGGGTGATGTAGGCCTCGTTTTCGCAACGGTACTCGCCGTAGGCTTCGTCATAGCACTGCTATCGCACATATTTTCGCGTAAAATAGCTTAATTCACAATTTTCACAAATGCAGACAGTACTTTTCCACGAAACTATCTTCGGCCCCATACATTCGCGCCGTCTCGGCTCCTCGTTAGGCATCAACCTCATGCCCGACGACGGGAAAATTTGCTCGTTCGACTGTCTCTACTGCGAGGCCGGGTACAATGCCCAGGGGCACGGAACAACAGGTATGCCAAGCCGAGCCAAAGTGGCCGGCGACCTTGAAAAAAAACTCGCCGCACTGCGGGAGGCCGGAGCCCCGCTCGATGTCATAACATTCTCGGGCAACGGCGAACCTACTCTGCACCCCGATTTCGCCGATATTGTCGGCGATACCATAGCGCTACGCGACAAGTACTTCCCCTCGGTAAAAATCAGCGTGCTCACAAACTCCACAAGAATAGCCGACCCGGCAGTGGCCGATGCCCTGCGCAGAGTCGACAACAACATACTCAAACTCGACAGCGCCTTCGAGGAAACGGTGCGGCTCCTCGACCGCCCTGCCAAGGGATTCTCTGTGGAGCAGACAATTGCCCGGCTCGAAAAATTCGCCGGAACCGGCATAATCCAGACAATGTTTACCCGCGGCGAACACGACGGCCGCACCATCGATAACACCACCGACACCGAAATCGACGCTCTTATCGACGCCTACCGCCGCATCGCTCCCCGCGAAATAATGATCTACACAATCGACCGCCCCACGCCCGAGACAACCTTGCGGCATATCCCGCGTGAAGAACTCGAAGCAATAGCCGACCGTATACGGCGAGCCACAGGCATCGCCGTACAGGTATCGGCTT
>CABQCA010000068.1 GCA_902462525.1 uncultured Porphyromonadaceae bacterium
CAGACCCTGAGCTTCCGGTCGACAAGGAGATAACGACCGAAGCCGACATCGAATACTACGACTTGTGTCCTTTCGAGAAGTATGCCGTAGGCAGTGCTATCGTAGTTGATGATGAAGGTAAAATAGATAGTAAAGTTCAGTATGACAAAGTTTCACCGTTACCCTCCTACGATAAGGCGCGTATCTGGGTGGTGGATATCCTTGATCACAAAGATCCGAACTGGGTGAAATTCCACAGTGTGCCTTATCAGGCAACTTACTCATATGTTCTTTCACCCTTTACCGACAAAATTCGTCTGGTGCGCAACGAATCACACGGCCCGATGTTCAAGAATGTAGTGACTGAAGAAGAATTTGCCCGCATCCGGTCAATGAGCTCCAATGAGAAAGTCTGCTATGCGCTTATTTTTGCCAATATCCATAAAAAAGGACTTCAAAAAGTGGAATTTACCATAATAAAGAAATAACCATTACAGGATGATTCCACGCCGCCCTCTTTCCTGACAGCATAGGGGAAAGATGTTTGATATGCCCGTTCTCGGCTTTCAGCCTCGAACGATAACCTTTTTTGCGCTGATTTGTTGGTGTTATTAAAGAGTTTAATTAACTTTGTAGCGATATTGGGTTAAAAGGTTTTTGACCCGCGGCATAATATTATATGGAACATACTGATAATATACAGCCCTCGATGCAGGACTTTTCCGATATACGTCCGTACGATGACCACGAATTCCGCGACAAGATAGCCTCGCTGGTTCAGGAACCGGGATTCGAGCACGCGGTGCGCTACGTGATGCCCGATGTGGATTATCCCGAATTTGTGAAAAATCTCCTGACCGTCGAAACACAGATGGATTTCCAGATCAAGGTGATGGGGCCGTTCCTGGAAATGCTCGTGGCGCATACCACAAAAGGACTGTCGGCCGACGGCCTTGAAAACTACGACACATCGTGCCAGCACGTTTTCATCACCAACCACCGCGACATCGTGCTCGACGCCTCGTTCCTTAATCTGTGCCTTATCCGAGCCAATCTGCCTCTCACCCAGGTGGCAATCGGCAACAATCTGCTTATCTACGACTGGATTACCGACCTTGTGAAGCTCAACCGCAGCTTTATTGTCAAGCGTGACGGCCGTGTTCGCGAAGCCCTCGAAAACGCGAAGCATCTTTCGGCCTATATACACCACACCGTCAACCAGCTGCATGAATCGGTGTGGATAGCCCAGCGAGAAGGCCGCGCCAAGGACTCCAACGACCGCACTCAGGAAAGCGTGCTGAAAATGCTGTCGCTCGGCGGCAACGGCGACAGCAAGGCCAATCTCATGGCTCTCAACATAATGCCGGTAGCCATTTCCTACGAGTACGACCCCAACGACTACCTCAAGGCGCAGGAGTTCCTGCTCAAACGCCGCAACCCGGAGTTTAAAAAGAGTAAACGCGACGACCTTTTCAGCATGGAAACAGGTATTCTCAAGCAGAAAGGACGTGTACATTTCCGCATGGGTCCCTGCATCAACGAGCAACTTCAGGCGCTTCCGGGCGATGACCGCGCCGAAGTGGTGCGTCTGGCATGTTCGGTGCTCGACCGTGCAATTCACTGCGGCTACCGCATTTTCCCCTGCAACTACATAGCCTACGACAAGGTTCACGGCACCGACGAATACAGAGCCGAATACACCGACACCGACGTAGCTTCCTTCGAGCAATATATCGACAGTCAGCTCGACAAAGTAGAAATCAGCGATGTAACGCCCGAAGAACGCGAATTCATGCGCTCCACCATGCTGTCGATGTACGCCAATCCGCTGAGAAACCAGCGCGACGCCCTCGATTGTAAATCAGCCTTCTGATGCGTCTTCCACTGCTTCTGATAGTGCCGTTGCTCGTCATCGGCATCCTTTGCGACTGGTATATAGTACGCGCCGTAGGGCGACGCTGCACCCGCGGACGCCGTTTTTGGTATCCTTTCGCCGAGATTTCGGCCATAGCATGCCAGACGGCTCTGATAGTGTCGGTATGCTGGCCCAAGAAAAGCGCGGCCGACGATGAGCTGACACGCATCATGTACACGCTGTTCGCCTATTTCTCGGTTTACCTTCCCAAATACCTTTTCTGCATTTTCGACCTCATAGCAAAAATACCGTGTCTCTTCCATAAAAAGCGAATCAAAGCCCTGACTGTGACCGGAGCCGTTGCGGGAGTGCTCGTTTTCGGAGCTATGTGGTGGGGAGCACTGATAAACCGTTTCCGCCTCGAAGTAAATCGCATCGAATTCACCGACAGCCGGCTGCCCCGGGCTTTCGACGGCTTCACCATCGCACAGATTTCCGACCTGCATGTGGGCACCTACGGCAACGACACCTCTTTTGTCGACAAACTCGTAAAAGAAATCAACAGTCTTCACCCCGATGCCGTAGTGTTTACGGGCGACATCGTGAACCGGCACACACCCGAACTGCTGCCATTTACTGGCGTACTGTCGCGCATCGAGGCTCCGGTCTACTCCATTCTCGGCAACCACGACTACGGCGACTACTACGTATGGACCGACGCCGAGGCAAAGAAAGCGAACATGGAACAGCTCTGCTCCATGCAGAACGGCATGGGATGGCGTCTGCTCAGAAACGAAACAGCATGGCTGCACCGCGGCAAAGATTCCATAGCTCTCGTAGGAGTTGAAAACATAGGCGACCCTCCGTTTCCGGTCTACGGAAACGTTGACGAAGCCTATCCCGACGGTGCATCAGACAGCAAGTTCAAGATACTTCTATCGCACAATCCGGCCCACTGGGTCGCCGATGTCAGGGATAATGCAGCAGCAAACTTCGCACTGACACTGGCCGGACACACACATGCCATGCAGATAGAGGTGGCAGGTCTGTCGCCAGCAGCATTCCGATACCCTACATGGGGAGGAATGTACTCCGACCCCGACAGTCTCAGGCGCCTCTACGTAAACATCGGCACAGGCGAAGTAGGCATTCCGGCGCGCATCGGCGCCACACCTGAGATAACACTTTTCACCCTCCGCAAATGATTTCTACTGCCCTGGCAGTGGCCGAAGCCACCGCTATACCGCTAAAAGGCGTCGAAGCCGTGATAGAGCTTCTCGACGATGGTGCTACCGTGCCGTTTATTTCGCGATACCGCAAGGAGCGCACCGGCTCGCTCGACGAAGTAGCCGTGCGAAACATCGAACTGGCGCTCGCACGGCGTCGGGAGTTTGAAAAACGACAGGAATCGATAATCAACAGCCTCAAAGAAAACGGTGTCCTCACGCCCGAACTACGGGGAAAGATCGAAAACGCCGGCAGTCTTACCGAACTCGAAGACTTATATGCTCCTTATAAGCCCAAACGCCGCACACGCGCCCAGATAGCCCGCGAAAAAGGTCTCGAACCGCTCGCCAAGCGGATAATGGCAGGCCGCAGTGCGTCGTTCAGAGAAGACCGCGAAAGCCTCGCCGGTGCCTGCGACATAATTGCCGAATGGGCATCTGAAACGCCGCGCCTGCGAAATATCGTGCGCCGCACCATGCACCGCAGAGGCACGATAAGCGCCACTGTGACAAAAGAAAAAAGTGCCGAAATAGCCGCATCGCCCTACGCCGAATACTCCGGCTTCGACCGTCCGTTGCGCCGCTGCCTGTCGCATCAGTATCTGGCCATGCGGCGCGCCGAGCGTGAAGGCTATTTAAAAGTAAAATACTCGCTCACCGATGAGGAAAGCCTCCTCGACGACCTCTGCTCCAATTTCGGACCGCGCGAAGCCACCGAAGCATGCGGACGGCTTATCGACGATGCCGTCTGCGATGCCTATAAACGCCTCATCCGTCCGTCTGTGGAAAACGAAATAGCGGCAGAAATGAAGGACGAAGCCGACCGTGTGGCAATAGGCATTTTCTCCGACAATCTGCGCGCACTGCTTCTGGCTCCGCCGCTCACGGGACGGCGTGTGCTTGCCATTGACCCCGGCTACCGCACCGGCTGCAAGGTTGTGGCCATCGACGAGCAAGGCAATCTTCTCGCCGACACTGTGATATATCCTACCGAACCGCGATGCGACACCGACGGTGCCCGCAAGACCCTCGAACAACTCATCAGCCGTCACCACCTCGACGTAGTGGCGCTCGGCGACGGCACAGCCTCGCGCCAGACCGAGGATTTCCTGCGAAAAAGCGGCCTTGTGCACAGCGACGCCCTGTATGTGGTAAGCGAGAACGGAGCCTCTGTCTACTCGGCGTCGGACATCGCGCGCGACGAATTTCCCGACAAGGACGTGACTGTCCGCGGAGCCGTGTCAATAGGCCGGCGGCTCATCGACCCTCTGTCGGAACTCGTGAAAATCGATCCGAAATCGATAGGCGTAGGCCAGTACCAGCACGATGTAGACCAGACCGCACTGCGCAATGCCCTCGACTACACCGTGATGAGCTGTGTCAACGCCGTTGGTGTGGATCTGAACACCGCATCGGCCAAACTCCTCGAATACATATCGGGCATTGGCCCTGCGATGGCATCGCGCATTGTCGACTACCGGTCGGCAAACGGCCCCTTCACCGACCGGCGGGCGCTGCTGAAAGTTCCACGTCTCGGAGCCAAGGCCTTCGAACAGGCTGCCGGCTTCCTGCGTGTTCGCGGAGGCGCCAATCCGCTCGACAACACCGGCATACACCCCGAAAGCTATCCTCTGGTCAGTGAAATGGCACACCGCGCCGGCCTAAGCATCGAACGGATTATCGCCGACAGCAGTCTTGTGGACCGTCTTGACATCGAGGCTGCCGTAGCCTCAGGCGCCGGCCGTCAGACCGTACTCGATATTCTTGCCGAACTACGCAAGCCCGGCCGCGACCCGCGCACCGACGCCGATGCCGACGCCTTTGTTCCCGAAGTTTCCGATTTCAGTGAACTCAGGACAGGAATGGTGCTTCCGGGAATTGTGGGCAATATAACCGCATTCGGTGCGTTCATAAACCTCGGAATCAAGGAAAACGGACTTCTCCATATCTCGCAGATTTCCGACAGACGCATTGCCGATGTAGGCGAAGTGCTCAAATTAGGCCAGAAAGTGACAGTACGCGTCACCGACATCGACGAACCTCGACGCCGTATATCGCTAAGCATGAAAGGACTATGAGTACCGTAACAATCTGCATCGGCTCGAATCTAAGCCCCGTGGAGCCTTTCCAAAATCGTGCAGCCCTTCAGATAAACAAAGCCAAGCTCTTCATCAGAAAGCAGTTTCCGGTGTTCAAGGACACAGGTATCTATCCTTCCGACCCGGAACGCTCGGCTACATCGCCCTACTGCAACTGTGTGATAATCATAGGGTCCAAACTGGACTACAATCAGTTGCACACCATGCTGAAAGAATATGAAAGCCGGGAACGAGCATTGCTGCAGGAACCCGGCCATGTTACAATCGACATTGATATTGTCATTGTCGACAACGAGATAGTCCGTCCGCTCGACTTCTCATCGGCTTATTTCCGTAAAGGACTTGAAATGCTTGGAGACGAATAGTTGGATTCGTCAACCGAATTTCTGGGCAAGGAATGGAGCAGTCACCGAAGCCGGATTGGCGGCCACCTGTTCCGGTGTGCCACAAGCTACCACGCATCCGCCCTTCTCGCCGCCTTCAGGGCCCATGTCGATAATCCAGTCGGCACATTTGATAACATCGAGATTATGTTCAACCACCACAACGGTGTGTCCCATTGAAATAAGACGGTCAAACGCCCTGACAAGCAGATTGATGTCGTGGAAATGCAGCCCGGTAGTCGGTTCGTCGAAAATAAACACCGTAGGTCCTGCATGTTCCTGACTGAGGAAATATGCCAGTTTGACCCGCTGATTCTCGCCGCCCGAAAGCGAACTCGAGGTCTGTCCTAATTTGATGTATCCGAGGCCTACTTCCTGCAAAGGCAGGAGCCGTCGCACCACCCGCTGCTCATCTGTGAAAAACTCAATGGCCTCGTCGACAGTCATATCGAGGATATCAGATATATTCTTTCCCCGGTATTTCACTTCGAGCACCTCGGGCTTGAAGCGCTTGCCGTGGCACTGCTCGCACTCAATGGTCACATCGGCGAGGAACTGCATCTCGATAGTAATCACACCTTCGCCCTTGCACATCTCGCAGCGGCCACCTTCAGTGTTGAACGAGAAGTGCGCCGGTGTAAGGTCGAGCTGCTTCGCAGACTGCTGCGATGCCATGAGAGCGCGTATTTCGTCGTAGGCTTTCAGGTAGGTTGCCGGATTCGAACGGGTAGAGCGTCCGATGGGATTCTGATCTACGAAAGTGATGTCGGACACACGCTTTACATCGCCTTCGAGACGACGGAAACGCCCGGGCGCCTCGCCTTCGTCGCGCACAGCACGCGACAGGGCGCGGTAGAAAATGTCGCGCACAAGTGTCGACTTGCCAGAACCGCTGACACCGGTTACAGCAGTCATTACTCCGAGAGGAATCTCCACATCGATATTCTTGAGATTGTGCTCGGTAGCTCCTACAATTTTTATACGGTCGTGCCACTTGCGACGGCTTGATGGCACAGGAATCTTCTTTCGGCCCGAAAGATACTGCATGGTATAGCTGCTCTCCACCTTTCCCAAATCGGACGGGGAACCCTGGAAAACGATTTCACCGCCAAGACGCCCTGCCGCAGGGCCGACATCGATGATTCGGTCGGCAGCCCGCATTATGTCCTCGTCGTGTTCGACCACCACAACAGTGTTGCCCAGCCGCTGCAGCCGCCGCAGAACTCCGATCAGGCGCTCGGTGTCGCGCGAATGGAGGCCAATCGACGGCTCATCCAGAATATAGATTGAGCCGACAAGGCTGCTGCCGAGCGATGTAGCGAGATTGATCCGCTGGCTCTCTCCGCCGGAGAGACTGTTGCTGAGGCGGTCGAGTGTTAGATAGCCCAGCCCGACTTCGCAAAGGAACCCGAGGCGGTTGTTGATTTCGACAAGAAGCCGCTCGGCGACCTTAGCGTCGCGCTCATCGAGCTTCAGAGCTCCGAACCAGGCGCGCAGTTTTTCAACGGGCATCGTCACAAGTTCGCCTACCGTAGCACCTCCGACACGGACATAGGCCGCTTCGGGACGAAGCCGCGAGCCTCCGCAGGCATGGCACGTGGTTTTGCCCCTGTAGCGGGCCAGAATCATGCGGAATTCAATGGCCTGCCGCTGCGACGACACCCAGTCGAAATAGGCCATGATGCCTTTCACCGTTGAGCCGTTGCCTTTCCACAACAGTCCTTTCTCCGATGGAGTCAGCTGATAATAGGGCTTGTGGACGGGAAAACCCGCAGCTGCGACCGCGTGGATAAACTCGTTTTTCCACAGTTTCGATTTGGGTCCGCGCCAGGGTGCCACCGCATCGTCGTAGACCGACAATGTTTCGTCGGGAATAACAAGATCCTCGCTGATATCGAGAGTCTTGCCGAAGCCCTCACACACCGGACATGCGCCCATCGGATTGTTGAAGTTGAACATCTGGTCGGTCGGCTCGGGAAATGTCATGCCGTCGGCCTCGAAGAGCACCGAGAACTCATGAGTGCCGATGTCACCGTTGTCTTTCCACACAAGCAGACGACATCGTCCGTGGCCTTCGAAGAAAGCCGTTTCGGCCGATTCAGCGAGTCGCGACAGCTCATCCCCCTCACGCCTCAACACCAGACGGTCGACAAGCAGATCGGGAATTTCGGCTGACTTATAGTCTTCGATATCGATAAATTCACCTTTGCTGTCCACGACACGCGTAAAACCTTCCTTGAGATAGATTTCAAGCTGCTGGCCCAGATCGCGGCCCTCGGGAAGCGCTATGGGAGCCACAATTGCCGCACGGCTGCCTTCGGGGTAGCCGGCGGCAGCAGCAAGGACATCCTGCACCGTGTGCTTTTTTACCTCTGCGCCGGAGACCGGCGAAAAAGTATGGCCCACACGCCCGAAGAGCATGCGGATATAATCGTAAATCTCGGTGGAAGTACCCACCGTAGAACGTGGATTGCGGGTATTGACCTTCTGTTCGATGGCTATAGCCGGTGGCAGACCTTTGATGCTGTCACATTCTGGCTTGTTGAGGCGTCCGAGGAACTGGCGGGCATATGCCGAGAGACTCTCCACATACCGGCGGCGACCTTCAGCATAAAGTGTATCAAAAGCCAGCGATGATTTGCCCGAACCCGAAAGGCCGGTTATTACCACAAGCTGATTGCGGGGTATCTCGACGTCGACATTCTTAAGATTGTTGACACGGGCACCCTTGACTGTTATGTTTTTATTCATTTAGTAGATTCTGCTATTTATATGTTTAGCCGGTCCGGTTCAGGGGTTATATAGGTCTTTGTTATAGAAGTCCATCACTTCGCGGGCCTGTTCGAGAGCCGTGGTGGCTTCGGAGTCCGGGTCGAGCCCGGCAGCTTCGGCATAGAAGCTGAGTGCGCGGCTCTTCATACCTCGTTTCCAGGCTATCCTTCCCTTCATATAGAGAGCCCACGCATAGTCGGCAGTATCGGCAAAAATGTCGAGTGCAGCCTCGGCCTCGTCGAGACGATTGGCGGCAAACAAAGCCGCTACAGCCTCTTTGGAAGGAGAATCAGACTCTATCATCTGAACAGTATCGGTAAGGACTGTGGCCGAAGCACGGTCGATGACGGCGCGGCGGTCGCCCATGAGGGTAAGCAGACGGGTCTGCGTGCCGCGCGGACCGGCAATTGCCGTCCATACTGTGCCGACGGGTTTTTCAGCAGTACCTCCGCCCGGGCCCGCTATGCCGCTGGTTGCCGCGGCATAATCAGTGCCGAGCACACGGCGAGCGCCCTCGGCCATCTGACGGACTGTTTCCTCGCTTACGGCGCCATGGGCTTGGAATGTCGTTTCTCCGACACCGAGAACATTCGTTTTCACAGCATTGGAATAAGAGACAACGCTTCCGGAAAACACCTCTGAAGCCCCGGACACCGAAGTAATCAAAGCCGCAATATTCCCGCCCGTGCAGCTTTCAGCAGTACCGAAAGTGAGCTTGCGATGGCGCAGACATTCTATAAGCAATTCTGCAGGCGAGAGTTTACCGGCTCCTGCAAAGTTATCACCAAGAAGTGAAACAAGTTTGTCGCACTGGCCGCCGAAAGCATCGGGAGTACCTTCAAGACGCAGCACAATTTCGCCGGGAGAGGGAAGATATGCCAACTTGTATCCGTCGGGCAAGGAATCTTCGAACGCGGCCAGACGCTGTGCCAGAGCCGACTCCGAGATACCGGTAACAGTAAATTCGCGCCGCATCACATCGGGAACTGTATGGAAGAAGTCCTCGATGCGTTCGGTCACCACAGGAAGCATAGTGCGTGTTTCAGCCGGAACTCCAGGCATCGCCACAAGTATTTTGCCGTCTTTCTCGAACCACATTATCGGTGCGGTGCCGACAGTATTCTGAATCACCGAACAACTTGTCGGCACCATGGCCTGAAGACGTGTGAGTTCATTTATCTTAATGCCGCGTGAAGCAAAAACATGTTCGATATTTTCTGTCACGGCGGCGTCCATGCGCAGCTCGCCTCCGAAAACCGACATCAGCACATTTTTGGTCACATCGTCGCGAGTCGGGCCGAGGCCGCCGGTGGTGACTGTGAGGTCGCTTTCAGCCATCGCCGCATGGACGGCGGCTGTTATTGCTTCTGCAGTGTCGCCCACAGTACGAACGGATTCCACATGCCAGCCTTGTTCGGAAAGGGCACGGGCTATAAGCCCTGAATTAGTGTCGGTGACGCGACCTAAAAGAATCTCGTCGCCTATAATTACTATCGACAGTTTCATAACTGCAAAATTACTACTTTTTTCTGTGTCTGACGGGAGATATTATATTGTTTTTGATAATTTTAAGGGTGCTTAAGGCCAAAAATTGCGACAAAATTGCTAATTTTGCATTTGATTTACAGCCATTTCAAGCGATGAAAAAAGCTCTCTTAAAATTTGCAGTCACATATGTGGTCTTTCTGCTCGTTTTCATTTTGCAGAAGCCATTGTTCATGGCTGTGTATCATAGCCTTTACGGCGGCGTCGGCTTTGGCGGTGTCTTTTCGGTAATTTGGCACGGCCTTGCCGTCGACCTTTCGATGGCAGCCTACCTCACTATTATTCCGGGCCTGCTCATAGCGGCATCTCTTGCCGTGCGCAGTCGCATCATCGATATTATATGGAAAGAATACGCTGCTCTCATCTCGCTGATTATAGCTGCGATAACCATCATAGACCTTGTGCTGTACGACTACTGGGGGTTCCGTCTCGACGCCACACCGATGTTCTATTTCCTCAGTTCGCCTAAGGCTGCACTGGCAAGTGCCGGAAAAGGTGAGATATTCGCCGGCTTTGCATCGGTTGTTGTTCTTGCAGTGCTGATTTTCATGCTGTTGAAATACACCGCCATGCGAATCAAAGTCGAACCGGCAGAAGATCACCGGCGCATATGGCTCCCGGCTGCGATGGTAGTGCTCACCGGTGCATTGTTCGTCCCTATCCGCGGAGGGTTCACGGTGTCGACCATGAACCCGAGCCGCGCATACTTCAGCACCGAGAAACGGCTCAATCATGCGGCGATGAATCCGGCATTCAGTTTTCTTTACTCAGTGACACATCAGAACAATTTCGGCGACCAGTACCGCTTCATGAATCCGGCCGATGCCGACCGTCTGTTTGCTGAAATGAAAAATGCCAAGGCACAGCCGGATACCACACTGCTGAACACACCGCGTCCTGACATCTGGCTGATTATAGCCGAAAGTTTCTCGTCGCACATCATGCCGTCGCTCGGCGGTGAGCCGGTGGCCATGCGCCTCGATTCGATAGCGAAAGAGGGACTGCTCTTCACTCGCTTCTACGCCTCAAGTTTCCGCACCGACCGCGCTCTTCCGGCGGTACTGGCCGCCTTCCCCGGCCAGCCCAACACATCGCTGATGAAGTTCATCAACAAGACGGAAAAACTGCCTTCGATATCCGGCTCACTTGCCAAGGCCGGCTACGGCACCGCCTACTACTACGGCGGCGACATCAATTTCACCAACATGCTTGCATTTCTAAAAAATGCGGGTTTCGAGAAAACCGTCAGCGACACCGATTTCCCTCTTTCGAAGAAAACCGGCAAGTGGGGAGCCAACGACGGCGATCTTTTCGAACGTGTGGCAGCTGATGTTCAGGCCGACACCACAAGCGGACCGTATTTCCGCGTCGTTCAGACATCGAGCAGCCACGAGCCTTTCGATGTGCCCTATGCCGGCGGCTTCGACAATAAGCGCCTGAATGCTTTTGCCTATGCCGACAACTGCATCGGCGGTTTCGTCGATGTACTGAAGAAGTCGCCACGCTGGAATAACACCCTGGTAATCATTGTACCCGACCATTTCGGGGCATATCCGCAGGAATTAAACGACGAGCAACAGCGTCACCGCGTTCCGCTCATCATGACCGGCGGTGCGCTCAATCTCCGCGGCACAGTCGACACCGTCGGTTCGCAGACCGACATCGCCGCCACTCTTCTCGGTGCCATGGGCATTGATCACAGTGCTTTCACCTATAGCAACGATATGCTTGCCTCC
>CABQCA010000069.1 GCA_902462525.1 uncultured Porphyromonadaceae bacterium
CTTCTGCTTTTCAAGAAGTTGGACTCACTGATCTATCGTTTAGCGGACAGTAATAATCTGAAATCATAATCAGCAACCGGAGTATTTCCGGTATCCTCTGAACTTCATCCTTTATTGCTGCTTCCACAAGCATTTTTCCAATTTTCTTAGCGTCCGGCCGATTGTAGACAATCGCCGACCTTACGGAAAGGACCGACGTGACAACAGACATCATTTCAGAAACAGCTGTTTTTAATGCTTTTAATGTTTCTGACGTAAAATACATAGAGACCGCTCTCAGCGAAATATCTTCCGGAAATTCCCAACCATGCGACACACCCGGAGGAATAAGTATCAGTTCATGACCCTCACAACGTTCTTTGATATTATTTATAGTTCTGAAACCTCCCGGAGTAGATACATACGTCAGTTCCCATGACTGCTGAGAATGTTCTCCTATAATATACGAACCGATAAAATCAATTTTGTCGATGCTAAAAGAAGGCATAACCACATTTTTATATCCTGATATTTCCATTCTGCAAATTTAGTGCTATTATTTATTAGAATTGTGAAAATCGAGTCCAAAAATCAGCACTAAATTTGTGGGTGTATAAACATCTTATATAACTTAAGAAATGAGCCAGTCACCGGCATTTACAGCCGCCGCCAAACCGCGCTTCGAAATCCTCGACGGGTTGCGCGGAGTCGCCGCCATAATAGTGGTGGCATTTCATCTTTTCGAGACTTATTCAGCAGGGCCTACGGCACAGATTCTGAACCACGGCTATCTCGCTGTCGATTTCTTTTTCATGCTCTCCGGATTCGTAATCGGATATGCCTACGACGACCGCTGGAAGCATGGAATGACACAGTGGAATTTCTACAAACGCCGTCTTATACGTCTGCAGCCTATGGTGATTGCTGGTACTCTCATCGGCGGCTTCTGGTTCTACTTCGGTGATGCTCCATGCTTCGGAGAGGTGATACAGACTCCCTGGTGGAAACTGCTGCTGTGTCTCGTGCTGGGCTGCATCATGTTTCCCACTCCTCCGTCGATGGATATTCGCGGCTGGCAGGAAATCAATTCGCTCAACGGCGCTCAGTGGTCACTCATGTGGGAATATATCGGGAACATCCTTTATGCCTCCGTCGTCCGTCGTTTCAGCATGGCTGTACTGACAGTTTTTGTGGGACTCTCGGCCGTCCTCATCGTTCTGCTCGGCCTGAACATCGATCTGTTCGGTCTTCTTGCGGGCCGCGACGCCGCAGCCTATACTGTGATAGGCGGTTTCGGTCTTTCGCCCGACCAGATATATATCGGTGTTACACGCCTGCTGTTCCCATTCTTCGGAGGTCTTCTGCTCTACAGAACAGGCAAACGGATCAGTATGGGCAAGCGCGGATTCCTGTGGACATCTCTCATTCTTGCCGCAGTGCTTGTGATGCCACATCTCGGCGGCGATCAGCCCAATGCGCTCAACGGCCTCTACAACATAGCAGCCATTATGCTGCTATTCCCGTTGGTAGTCAGCGCCGGAGCAGGCAGTCCTCTTCTCGGAAAGAAAACGATTGCCGCCTGCAAATTCCTCGGTGCAATATCCTATCCTCTCTATATCACCCACTATCCTATGATATACGTGCAGATGAATTGGGCTGCGCGCCACCCCGACGCTCCTGCCGCCACACACATATGGGTTGCCGTGAGCATTTTCATTGCTTCCATAGCCGTAGCATATGCCGCCCTTAAACTCTACGACGAGCCTGTCCGCGAGTGGCTGTCAGCCAAGTTTCTGAAGCGCTGAATACTACTCAAGCGAATCGAAATCTGAGGAGTTGATCCAGGGTGTAGCGATTTTTTCACCGGCTTTTGTGCGATTGTAGAACTGATGCTGCGGACACATGTTAGGATACCGGTCGAAAACGTCTCCATTGCCGGTCATTCGCGGATCTTCTTCTCTCAGCAGCCTTTGTGTCAGCTCCTTCTCAAGTTCCTCAACAACATTTCTCATATCAGGCTCGGCTGCGAGATTATGCATACAAAAATAGTCGGATTTTATATCATACAGTTCTATCTCGGGTCTTAACCCCATTGACAGTTCCCAAAGGTATGAAGTAGCGGTATTGTGCCTTGATTCGATTATTTCGGTCTTTGTAGGACTGCCGTCGACATTCATATATCCGGTTTCAGGATTTCCCGCCGGCCAACGCTCGGGCCGATAATTGTGAATATACATATACCGGCCTTTTATGATGGCGCGAATCGGATATCCCTGATCATCGGGCCGGCCTACATCGTGCCGTTCTTTGCCCATGAGCATATATGACCGATCGACTGAAGAGTCTACGCTGTCGCGCAGGATGTCGCAAAAACTTCTTCCGGTAACAGGCTGCATACCCAAAGCCTCTCCGTCGATTCCTGCAGCCTCAAGAATCGATGGAGCAAAATCGATGACACTTACGGCCTCGGACGAATGTCGCCCCGGACGAGGCAATTTGTCGCCCCACATAATGGCCAGCGGGATATGGTTGGACTGATAATAGTTCTGCCCCTTCACTCTCGGAAAAGGCATGCCGTGGTCGGAGGTGACTATTACAAGAGTATTGTCGAGTTCACCCACCGAATCGAGCATGGCGATGATACGGCCGAGATGCTTGTCGAAATGTTCGATTTCAAGTGCATAGTCAAGCATATCGGTGCGCACGGTTTCGTCATCAGGCCAATAAGGTGGCACAGAATCGATGTCTGCTGTCAGTTTGCCCTGTCTCACCGACGAAGCATATTCGTAAGCCCTGTGTGGCTCTCGGGCACCATACCAGAAGCAGAAAGGCCGCGTTTTATCGCGGTGAGCAAGGAAATCGGCAAAATTGGCGGCATAGTCCACCGAAGATATTCCCGACGTCGGCGGCTGAAGCTTACGTTTATTGTATTTCTTTCCTGTCAGCAGTCGCTGCGAACCATCCGGATTTTCAGCGATACCGGGTCCCCATCCCTTGCCGGTGTATCCGGTCACATATCCGGCATCCTGAAGAACCTCGGAGAACGTTGTGAATTTATCCGGATAACGGCACCAGTGATTTCCGGCTTCTTCAAGTTGCCAGGAGTTACGCCCTGTGAGCATGCAGGCTCTGGAGGGCGCCGACTTGGCATTGCATGTAAAAGCATTATCAAAAAGTACTCCGTGCGCGGCAATGCTGTCGAAGGCCGGGGTTTCTACCCACTTGTAACCATAAGCACCCATATGACCGGCATCGTCGGCCACACAAAACAATATATTGGGTCTGGAAGGAATTTGACTCAGTGCCGGAAGCATACACACCGATGCAGACAGCACACATGGGATTGTGCGATAGTCCATAGATATTAATAACATGACAATTAAAAGGATATTGACTCCGGCAAGAGCTATTTCCCGGGACAAAAGTATATATTATTTCGGTAATAATTTATATTTTCACAAAAAAAATTCAAAATTAGGTTAGCATATCTTTCGGCTGAAACATCATTATATCAGAGAGGCAAAAGAAACGCTTTTCAAAACTCTATACTTTCAAACCTTAAGAACTGAAAATAAACCATGACCCCGGCAAGACTTATTTCTCTCATTTTCATCGCGTATGCTGCATCCGCTGTTTCAGCGCAGACCAGAACAGTAGCCCACCGAGGGTTCTGGAACACCGAAAATTCCGCACAGAACAGTCTCGCATCTTTTGCAAAGGCGGACTCGATAGGCGTCTACGGTTCTGAAATAGACGTATGGCTCACTACCGATGATCACCTGATAGTAAATCACGACAAAGAATACAAAGGTCTGTTTATGGAAACGGCACCTTTCGACGAAATACGCAGTCTTCGTCTTCCCAACGGTGAAAAAATTCCCACTCTCGACGAATATCTTGCCGAAGTGCGCCGTCATCCTTCGACACATCTCGTTCTCGAAATGAAATCACTCACCGATATCAACCGCGAGGACGTAGCCTGCCACAAGATCGCCGAACTGCTCAAAAAACATGGGGTTCTTTCCCGCACAGACATTATAGTGTTCTCGCTCAATGCAGCTCTGACATTCCGCAAAATATTTCCGGCCGGAGTAAAAATCTACTACCTCGACGGCGACATCTCGCCTAAGAAAGTGAAAAAGCTCGGTCTCGACGGCATCGACTACTCCGTCAAGGTGATGAAGAAACACCCCGAATGGGTTGCCGACGCACATAAGCACGGGCTGGAAGTGAATGTATGGACCGTCAATACTCCTGAAGATATGAACTATTTCATGGATCTCGGCGTAGACTACATCACAACCGACCACCCCGACACTGCACTCGAAATAATGAAAAAGCGCCAACAGTCCCAAAAAACAAAATAACGACTGGCTCATGACCGTGATTGGAAAACATAATTAATGAGACTATTCTTGTAATGGATTGTACGGTTTGCACATTATGCCACGTCGCAGTGCTGTTGTCAGTGCTGGTGAGTGCCGACTCGTGCTCTCGCGAAAACAACACACTTTTGCCCGAGCCACCGGCGCCTGTTGTACCCGCCGAGCCCGAACAGCCCGGCGGGAACGACACACCGCATTCCGGTGCCACTATTGAAGGTCATGTTCTGTCGACCGATGGGCGACCTTTGGCCAATGCAGTAGTTTCCGACGGCATTCAGGTGGTAACCACTGATGCCGACGGTTACTACAGCATTGAATCGACAAAGGCTACAGGGTGTGTATTCGTGTCTGTTCCGTCGGGATATGAGGCGGAGTGCCGGAAGAATATTCCTCAATTATTCGCCATACTCACACAACCGGCCGAAATTGCAGAAACACACGACTTCAGCCTGAAGCCGGTCGACCAGACATACTACTCCATTATCATACAGGCCGATCAGCATCTTGCCGGACGGACCGACGACATATCGCAATTGGCAGCGTCGGCAATTCCTGATATGAACGCCACCGCCGACAGTCTGCGGGCAGCCGGGCGACGGGTCTATTCTCTGTCACTGGGCGATGTCAGCTGGGAACAATTCTGGACAGCCAATGACTTCGGTCTCACAGATGCCGTAGAAAAACTGAGTATGGTCAATTGTCCCATATTCTACACTATCGGCAATCACGACAATTCGCCTTATATATCCGACGACTGGCTTTCGTCGGCAATCTTCCGCGAAAATATCGCACCCGACTATTATTCATTCAACATCGGAAGCGTACACTATGTAGTGCTCGACAATGTTGTGTACCTCAACCCCGGCGCAACCGGCACTACAATGGGCGAACGCACCTATGAGCGGCGTCTTACCGACACACAGCTAAAATGGCTGTCGCGAGATCTGGCTATGGTATCACCTGAAACGCCTCTGGTGGTGTGCGCACACGTGCCGTTCTATTCCGACCCGACGATATTCGACGGCGCGGCCATCTCTCACCGGAACATGACCGGCATGGAAGCACTCGAAACCATTCTGGAGCCATATTCCGACGTAACTCTTTTCAGCGGACACTATCACCGCAACTATACTGTCGGCTCACCTTTCCGCAACGGTATGCGCGAGCACTGCGTGGCTTCGCTCTGCGGCACACTGTGGTGGACGGCACGGCCCGGATATACAAAACGGCATCTGTGTACCGACGGCACTCCCGGAGGCTACGGACTGCTGGAAGTCGACGGCGACGCCATCTCTTACAGATACAAAGGAATTGGCCACGCCATCGAAAAACAGTTTACTGTCTATGATCTGAATACTGTCAACATTGATGAGGCTTCAGTCACCCGAACCTCTATGAAAAAATACGTGAGCGAATATGCCGGTCAGTATTACCGGCCGGCTCCGACCGACGATATTCTGGTGAATATCTACAACTATGGTCCGGGCTGGAGCATAACAGTCGAAGAAAACGGCCATGAGCTACCCGTCGAACGCGTAAGAACAAAAGACCCTCTCCACATTCTTGCCTATGAATGCCAGAGGCTCAGCCATGGAGCAATACCGACAGCTACGTCTACCTTTACAACGCAGATGTCTTCACACTTCTTTCGCACGCACGCCTCATCCGCGGCTACTACACTTACCGTAACTATAACCGATCCGGAAGGACGCCGCTACGCAGAAACCGTCAGCCGTCCCAAAGCATTCACAATCAACATGCAATGAAAAAAACAACCGAAGAATACTACCGTATAATCAGCTATCTCTACGACACCCCCCCCCTTCCAGCCGACGTACGCGCCGATTTTGACCGATGGATGCTTTGTCATGCCGATGACAACGACGCCATAGAAGCCATGCAGACTTTATGGAACAGAAATTTCGGACACTCGGACCGCAACGTCGACAATGCCGATCTGATTTCGTTCATGACAATGCTGAACAATAAAATAGCCTCTGAAAAAAAGCCCGCTCCCGGCCGTCATTTACTACGGTATGCAGCGGCTGTAGCAGTATTCCTTGTATCATCGGTCCTTATCTTCCTTGCCGGTACGACTATGGCCCCGGAAGTGACCAGTCTTGCCACCGCCGACGGATCGGTAGGGCGATATACTCTTCCCGACGGTTCTACGGTGGTGCTCAACGCCAACAGCCGCCTCACATACACAAAGGGCGGCATCGCAGGAAGTTTCAGACGCAAGGTGGAACTCGAAGGCGAAGCATATTTCGATGTAGTACGCGACAGCAGCCATCCCTTCACCGTCGACATATCAGATGCGACAGTGCGGGTACTCGGCACATCATTCGATGTACGTTCCTATGCCGGCTCAGGTACGACTGAGGTAGTACTTCTGAAAGGAAAAGTGAGCGTGACACCCAAATATGAAAGCCGCAGGGACAGTGCCGTCACCCTCACCCCCGGCATGATGCTGAGCATCGGCCGCAACAACGGCCAATGCACTGTAACGTCAGTCAATGCCACCGACTACTGTCAGTGGCACACACCGCGAATAAAACTCGAGAACAAGACACTCAGCGCTGTCCTGGTCAACATAGGCCGTCGCTATTGCCTTGATCTCGATCTGGATACCGATCTCGATCTCGACCGGCGACTTACTCTCACCCTCTCCACAGCCGACGAAATAGACCAGACGATGGCTGTAATAGCACGAATAGCCGGAATTGAGTACTCGATAACGGGTTCTACTTTGCATATCAAACCTAATACCAACCTTATCACCAAACAACAATGAACCGACAACAGCCATGTTTCCGCCGTCGGCTCGCACTCGCAGCATTCTCCATGTTTATCGGAGCCGCCGCTTTCGGACAGACCGAACCGGTGACACTCGATGTGAAGGATATGCCGGTGCGCGACATTCTCAGTCTTATAGAGAAGAAAAGCACCTACACATTCGCTTATTCCGACACCGACCTGCCTGTAAACCGTAAATTCAGTATTCAGGCAGTAGACCGACCTATAGCCGAAGTACTGCATCAGATGCTGCCGGGTGCAGCAATTCATGTGGAAGAGAACAAGATAATACTGTCACAAGTGAGTAAAAGCCACAGCAAACAAGAAGCCGGCCAGAAACAGGCCAAAGATTCCTGGCAACTCACAGGAACCGTCGTCGATGAAAACGGAGAGCCGCTGATCGGCGCTTCAGTCGTGGCAGGTGCAAGCCGAAGCGGCATTGCAACCGATATCGACGGTAAGTTTACTCTTACAGTTCATGGCAAGAATCCGACTGTAACTGTGAGTTATGTCGGATATAAGACAAAGAATATAAAAGCAGAGCGCGGACGTAGCCTCAGGGTAACACTCGAACCGTCATCAGAAGTGCTCGGCGATGTCGTAGTGACTGCTCTCGGCATAACGCGTGAACAGAAATCGCTCGGCTACGCCGTGACAAGGGTAAGCTCCGATGAACTCACCAATTCCGTGTCGGGCAACTGGCTTAACGCACTCGACGGCAAAGTGGCAGGTATGAGCACCACAGGAGCCGGCACAGGCCCCACAGGGTCTATGCGCGTAGTGCTTCGCGGCGACCAGTCGCTCAACTACGGTTCCAACGAAGCTCTTTTCGTGGTCGACGGCGTTCCGGTCAATACCGGAGACCCCGGTACGGGTTCAGGCGGCGGCTACAGCAACTCTGATGCTCCGGTGGACTTCGGTAACGGTGCCTCTGAAATCAATCCTGAAGATGTCGAAAGCGTATCGGTGCTGAAAGGGCCCGCAGCGACAGCGCTCTACGGCTCGCGCGCGGCAAACGGCGCCATCGTCATCACCACGAAGAGCGGCCGCGACACCAAAGGCGTCGGTGTGACACTCAATTCATCGGTAACTTTCGAACGAGCCGGATTCTGGCCTGATTTTCAGAAAGAATATGGTCCCGGCAACGACAACGGCTTCCTTGATTTCGCGTGCTGGAACTTTTCGAAAGACAATCCCGAAGGATTCGATCAGCCCCGAAACGCCTCGCGATATTCATTCGGCGAAAAATATGATGCCTCCAAACTCCGAAACCAGTTCAATTCCTACAACTGGGAGACAGGCGAATATACCCTCACACCTTTCGTCTACGCCGACGACTGGTACTCCGGTATTTTCCGCACAGGCACGACATTTAAAAACAATGTCACCATATCGTCGAACAATGGCAAAGGAACTTCCGCCCGCCTGTCGATAACCGACACCCACAACGAATGGATTCTCCCGAATACGGGCTACTCCAACCAGTCGGTATCGCTGTCGTTTTCCACGAAGATGAACAAATGGATAAAACTGACATCAAAAGTCAACTATCTGCACAAAGCGTCGGACAATCTTCCAATATCAGGCTACAACAACAATAACCCGCTCTATTATATTCTCTGGGGCACTACCAACAACTCAATGCAGCTTTATAAAGATGAGTATTTCAGCGGGCGCGCCAACAAGGAGAACTACGAGGGCGGCTGCAAAGACGGCAAAGGCATGGTCAACTCACTGGGCAACAGCCAGCCGGGCAACCCATACCAGCAACTTTACGAAGCGACCAACTCGATAAACAAAGACCGTGTCTATGGCAACGTTGCTGTCACAGTCACATTCCCTGTCAAAGGCCTGACGCTCGATCTGAGAGCCGGCACCGACATATCGGTCGATTTCCGTCAGCAAAAAAAGCCCTTCAGGACGCCGAGCTATAAATCGGGATTTTACCGCGAACAGAACAACCGCGACATAGAGACCAATATCGATTTCATGCTCAAATACCGGAACAACCGTCTGTTCGACAAGCGACTCGACATAAACGCCGCGTTCGGCGGCAACAATATGGAACGCCGCGTTTACCGAAACTCCACTACCCTGTCGAAACTGGGCGAAGAAGGAGTTTACAACACAAGCAATACCCCTACAGGCGAAAATCCGCGCATCTACAACTGGCGGTCCAAAAAGATAGTAAACTCCTTTTACGGATTTGTGAATCTGAGCTGGGCCAACACATACTTTCTCGATATTACGGCCCGCAACGACTGGTCGTCGGCGCTGAGCCGTCACAACTGGTCGTTCTTCTACCCATCGGTTTCGGGCAGCGTACTGCTCGATCAGCTTCTCAAGCTCGACAGCTCCCGTTTCAATATGCTCAAACTTCGTGCATCGTGGGCAAATGTAGGCAACGATACCTCTCCCTATACGCTTACCGACGCATATTCTCCTTCGAGCACATATCCCGGCTCTTACTCACTCCCCTCGTCGATGTCGAACTACTACATCAAGCCCGAAAATGTGGAAAGCTGGGAAGCCGGTATCGAAACACGCTTCTTCATGAACCGCATAGGCCTTGATGTCGCCTACTACGATTCGCGAACTACAAACCAAATAGTTAGCGCCGTCACCGATCCCATCATTGGCTATTCGAGCAAAAAAATCAACGCCGGTGAGATCCGCAACCGCGGCATCGAAATCGCCCTGCATGGCGTTCCGGTTCAGACCCGCGACTTCACATGGTCGGTCGACGTGAACTGGAGCCGCAACTGGAACAAACTTGTCAGCCTCGAAAACGGCTGGGATCCGCGAGTGCCGTTCCAGCAGGCTTCGAACATCGCCGGCAAATATGTGCATTTCTACTCCTTCGTAGGCGAGGAAATGGGCTGGCTCTACGGCCGAGGCTATCAGCGGGCGCCGGAAGGAGCCTACTACCTCGATTCCGACGGCAACAAAGTGGACTGCTCGGGCATGAAACTTGTAGATGCCAATACCGGTCATCCCGTTCTCGACGAAGCCGCAGACCGCCGGCTGGGCAAAATCAATCCTACATGGCGCGGAGGCCTGTCGATGAACCTGAGATATAAAAACATATCGGTATCGATGAACTTTACCGCACAGATGGGAGGTCATGCCTATTCCATGACCCACGCAATCCTGGCCTATCAGGGCAAACTTACAAACTCTCTGCCCGGACGTGTCGACGGCCTTGTGGTAGAGGGCGTCAATGCAATAACAGCAGCCGACGGCAGCATTTCGTATCAGCCGAACACCACAGTCACCGAAACCATCAACAAATACTACAACGGCTACGTCTTCCCGCGCGATAACGCTGAGGAAAACATATTCAAAACCGACTTTCTTAAGTTCAAGGAGCTGCGAGTCGACTACTCGCTGCCAAAACGCGTATGCCGCAAAACAAAGGTACTCCAGTCGGCATCACTCGGCGCTTATGCCACCAATCTTTTCTGCCTCACCTCATTCCCTCTCTACGATCCGGAAGCCGGGGCTATGGTAGGCACAAATGTTTACAGCGGCCTCGAGGCAGGTGCGATGCCAATGACTCGCACATACGGCATCAATCTTAAACTCTCATTCTAATACCGATTATTTCACATGAATAAAATATCCAAAATAATCACAGGCCTTATAGGCACGGTGGTTTTTCTGGCCGGAATGTGCTCCTGCACCGACGATTTCGAAAAGACAAATACCGACCCCAATAAAATGAACGTCGGCGATCTCAAGCCCTACGGAATGTTCGAAAGTCTGTTTTACGGCACAGCCCGGCAGCAGTGTTACTACAGCTACTATTGGTCGGACGAACTCGTGCAGTTCACCGCCTGCACGGCACTCACCGCACAGGAGCGCCACCGCTACAAGATTGTGGACAACGACTGGATTAACCTGTGGTCGAACTATGCCACCAAGGCAGCCAATGCGGTTCACATGTACGAGCTCGCCGAAAAATGGGATGATGATGCCTGCCGTGCCATTGCTCTGACGCTGAAAGTGTACCTTATGTCGAACCCAGGGTTGACGCATCTTAATTTTTTACAACGTCAAAACTTTTTAATGCGTAAAGG
>CABQCA010000070.1 GCA_902462525.1 uncultured Porphyromonadaceae bacterium
TTCGTTGAAGCGGTAGCCTTCGTACCACCAGCCGTCGAGAACCGAGAAGTTGAGCACACCGTTCATTTCAGCCTTTTCGCCGGAAGTGCCAGACGCTTCGAGGGGACGTGTGGGAGTGTTCAGCCAGATGTCGACACCTGTTACGAGACGCTTGGCAACTATCATATTGTAGTCTTCAAGGAAGATAATCTTGCCGAGGAACTGGGGCATACGCGAAATTTCGACGATGCGCTTTATCAGTCCCTGGCCGGCGCCGTCGGCGGGGTGCGCTTTACCGGCGAATACGAACTGAACAGGGAATTTCTCGTTGTTTACAATGCGGGCCAGCCGGTCGAGATCGGTGAAGAGAAGGTGAGCTCGCTTGTAAGTGGCGAAGCGGCGTGCGAAGCCGATGATGAGTGCATTGGGATTGATTTTGTCGACAATGTTCATTACTGCCGAGGGATCACCTTGATTTGCAAGCCATTTTTCTTTAAAATCGCGGCGGACAAAGTTGATGAATTTGTTTTTGAGCATCACACGCATATTCCAGATCTGCTCGTCGGGAACATTGAAAATTCCCTTCCATGCTTCTGGATCGCTCTGACGCTCGAATACCTCGGGTCCAAGTACATTCCAGTAGAATTCCTTCCATTCCGAAGCGGCCCATGTGGGCATGTGCACGCCGTTGGTAACGTAACCGACATGGCTTTCCTCCCACGAATAGCCCTTCCAGATTCCGGCGAACATTTTCTTCGATACTTCACCGTGAAGCCAGCTGACACCGTTTGCTTCCTGGCAGGTATTGAGCGCAAAGACGCTCATTGAGAAACGTTCGTTGGTGTCGGGATTCTCTCGGCCCATGTTCATGAGGTCGTTCCAGCTGATTCCGAGTTTTGCGGGGTATTCGCCCATATATTTGCCGAAGAGGCCTTCATCGAAGTAGTCGTGGCCGGCAGGTACGGGGGTGTGTACGGTGTAAAGCGATGATGCGCGAACCAGTTCGAGAGCGACGTTGAAGTCGAGTTTATACTTCTGAACATAATCCACAAGACGCTGGAGATTCAGAAGAGCTGCATGGCCTTCATTGCAATGATAAAGCTGGCTGTTGACTCCGAGTTTCTGAAGCATCAGAACGCCGCCGATACCGAGGAGGTATTCCTGCTTGATTCGGTTTTCCCAATCACCGCCATAGAGTTTGTGTGTGATGGGACGGTCGAATTCGCTGTTCATGTCGAAGTCGGTATCCAGCAGATAGAGCTTCATGCGTCCTACGTTCACACGCCAGATGTGCGAATAGATGATGCGGCCGGGATAAGGCACTTCGAGAATCATGGGACGGCCGTCCTTTTCGAGCACCTGCTCGATGGGCAGCTGGTTGAAATTCTGAGGTTCGTAGTTAGCCACCTGCTGACCGTCGACCGACAGAGTCTGTGTGAAGTAGCCGTAGCGGTAAAGGAAACCTACGGCGGTCATGTCGACACAGCTGTCGGAAGCCTCCTTTATATAGTCTCCGGCGAGCACACCAAGACCGCCCGAATAGATTTTGAGACAATTGCATATGCCATATTCCATCGAGAAGTACGAAACTGAGGGAATGTCCTTCCGCATGGGCTTTGCCATGTAAGCCTTGAAGTCGGCGTATACACGGTTGATTGTGTCCATCATAGCCTCATCGGCGATAATTTCGGCGATACGCTCGGACGACAGCTGCTGAAGAAGCATTACGGGATTCTCGCCGGTTTTACGCCAGAGATCCGGATTGAGAGAGCGGAAGAGGTTTTTACCCTCGCTGTTCCAAACCCACCAAAGGTTTTTAGCAAGCTCATCGAGGGGTTTGAGCTGCGCGGGCAGTTCGGCTTTAACAGTAATGTCACGCCACTGCGGGGCATTGGTTTTGCTAACAGGTAACTTCATATATTTTAACGTTTTGTTATTCAAATAGTATAAGAGAGAAATTAGTTTATTCTTTTATCTCTGTGCCGGAGAGCCATGCAGAAAGCTGTGTCGTAGAAAGAAATAAAGTCAGACCACTGTGCACGCGCTGCGGTGTCGGATGCCTTCTTTCGGTATTTACGAATATCCTCGGTCGAAGTTTCTACAAGATGCTTTAAATCGGCAACAATATGCGCCACAGCGTCGCTGTAATTCGAGTCGGTGCGATGCTCTACTTCCACTCCGGAAGTGGCAAAGCCGGGCTTGCCGGTCTCCTCCACCCACATGCCGAAACCGGCAAGATCAGTGGTAATGGTCGGTACTCCGAAAGCAACACTTTCGAGCGGAGTATAACCCCATGGCTCGTAGTACGACGGGAAAACTGTAGCATCGAACCCTGGCAACAGTTCGTAATAAGTAAGATTGAAGATTCCGTCTGATCCGTCGAGGTAGCACGGCACATAAATGACCGTGACTTTCGACGCCGTGTCGTTGGCAAAGCCGATTTCGTGAATACGCCGGTTGACCGGGTCTTCATTATAGTTGTGAAGATTATGTGTCAGAAGCGGGTCGGCCAGGCGAGAAATTTCGTGAACTTCCATAGCTGCCTGAAGGTCGCTTCGCGGTCCGGCACACCAGGCAGGCACCATGACAAAGGCTACAACAGGCGACTTTACGTCAGCTGACCCGAGTCCGTTAAGAGCGTCAAGATACATATCGATGCCTTTGTTGCGATATTCGCATCGTCCTGACGTTGCGACGAAGAAAATATCGTCATTGCCGCTGAAGTCGAGGCCGGTAAGCGCTCCTACGACTTCAAACATTTTTTCGCGTGCAATTTTTCGGGCTGCCTTATATTTGTTTCTGGCCGGTACAAAGTTCAGTTCAAAACCATTCGGTGTAACAACATCGGGCGTCTTCTCCAAGAGCTGAGACGCTTCGCGGGCCGTAACATCACTCACTGTAGTAAAACAGTCAGCCTGATGGGCAGCAGCTTTTTCGAGGGAATGTTTCGACTGCATGTTGAGCTGCTCGGCCATCTGGTCACCGTTATAATTCTCAAGCTGATCGTAGAGAGGTTTCCCGTTGCCACATATGCTGCGTCCTATGCTGGTGGCATGTGTCGTGAACACAGTAGCAATTTCAGGCATATCTGCTTTGATTGTAAGAAGCCCCATAGCCGTGGTCCATTCATCGAAATGAGCTACAACATGGCGGCGGTCGGTTTTCGACCATTCTACAATGCTTTCTATTACAGCTGCGGCTGCACGGGCAAAGGCACAGCCTTCATCGTAATCTCCGTAGGCATGCAGCGAATCGACATGGTAAAGCTCCCACATGCGACCGTATGCTTCATCTTTAGAGGCATACATACCATTGAATTTCACAAGAATAGCTATAGGTCGACCGGGGATATTCCAGCGCCCTGTCCTCACATCGACGCCCTCCGGAAGAAGGGCATCTTTAGCCCAGTTACGCATCAGGCTCGGTACTTCTGTGAAATAAGGCGACGGATTCTCATCGGTCCATACATCGGGGCCGATAAATATCAGATTGTCACCGAATTGAGATTTAAGCGTCTTTGCTTTTGTCGAAAGTACGGTATAAATACCGCCGACTTTATTGCAAACCTCCCAACTCGTTTCGAAGAGAAAATCAATTTCTTGTCGACAATTGTCCATAACGGATAACTTATAATTCGGGCTGCAAAGGTAGTGAAAATAAATCAATAAAACAAATGCACTTTTTGCTGCCGCTCAATTACAATCAATTCTTTCAGACAGCATAACCCATAATTTGCAGTATAAACGGCGCAAGGAGCGTTGTGAGCAGTCCGTTAATAGTTAATCCAAGCGATGAAAAAGCACCGTAGCGATCGCTTTTCTCCATGGCCGCCGATGTACCGATGGCGTGCGCGGCAGTACCAAGCGACAAACCTGTTGCTATAGGGCTTTTCACATGACCTAATTTTACAATCTTGAAGCCTGTCATTCCTCCAAAAATGCCCGTCGATACTACTACTGCGGCAGTGAGCGACGGAATGCCGCCTACTGACTGTGATATTTCCATTGCGATGGGAGTGGTAACGGCCTTTGGTGCCAAAGACATTACCACTTCGCGTGTCGCGCCAAACAGCTCGGCAAAGAAAACCACAGATATCACTCCGGCCACACAACCTGCCATTTCGGCAATAATAAGCGGAAACATTTGCTTCTTAATTGTCTCCAACTGCTTATATAGTGGTACTCCGAGGGCCACAACGGCAGGTTTGAGCCACATATCGATATAGGTACCTGCCTCCGAATAAGTCTCGAAGTCAACACCAAGTCCAAAGAGGATACATATCATCACTATAATCGATATAAGAATAGGATTGAGCAGACGCAGACCTGTGCGCCGCATCAGCCACTGAGCCCCGATAAAGATGACAAAAGTCAGAGCCAATAGAAAAATTTTGTTTGTGAAAAACTCCATCACACTACCCTCCTGCGTCTGATGTTTATCATTCTGGTGTGCCGTGCCCACTGATGGACTCGACCTGTAACGATGATTATCACCGCAGTACTTAATACAGCGGATGCTACAATAGGCCACCACTCACGGCTCAGGATACCAAGACAATTCATAATCCCGATACCGGCCGGAACAAAGAAAAAGCCGAGATTATGAACCAAAAATTCAGCGACACGCTCCACATAGCGCAATTTGACAACCCCGGCTTTCAAAGAAGCTGCAAGAGCTACCATGCCAATAACACTTGAGGGTACAGGCATTCCGGTAAGCCATACAATTAGCTCACCAAGTGCAAGAAAGGCGAATAATACGCCGCATTGAATCAACATATGAATTGTAACTTTTCGGAAACGGCCACAAAGTTACAGAATTATTCAATATGAAGAATAAAGAAGATTGAATTATTCAAAAAAAATCAGTGATTCAAAGCACCAGAATGCTAAAAAGACGGTCGAATTCAGCATCGAGGTCGCATGTCTTACCGGGATGTGGTCGTGAAGTGGCCAGAGAAGCGCTTTTTACTGCCGTTATCCAGCGAAAACGCTCTTCAACTGTAAGTTTAGATATCGGGGCTCCGTCATCACTGCCGGAACACACCTTTCGGAATCCGTCGAGCTGACTGAGAATCTCAAAGGAGGTATGCGGACATCTGAAAACTTCAAGTTTATGCTTATCAATGTGAACAGCAATGCGCAGCCAGCGGCGCCGTTTGCACATCATCACCAGACCGACATTAACAAACTCTTCACGCTCTACCGACGGTACATAGCGAAGCACGGCATATTCGTAAAGATTCAGCTCCTGGCTCATAACAGAAGTGTTTTTCGGACAGACTCGGCTTGTTCTACAAAATAATGCGATTCAGCCAGACGCCCTGTGAGAAAACGGCGGTATACATTGCGAATATCCACAGGCGAATCCTCCGAACCTTCCCATTTGAGCCATTCTTCCGGGATGGCATCGACAATCTTCGACAAAGTACGCGGTGTAATTTTCTGCCTCATACGCCTGTCGGCATCGATTATCGAGGACGCTCGCGGCAGAAGAGCATGATCGCGAACGTAGGCGAATGGTGACCTGAGAGCCTTCTCCACATCGCCCCACGAATGATGGAACATTAGTGATGCCCCATGGTCAATAAGCCACAGTTCACCGTGCCAGACGAGCATATTGGTGTTTCGCGCCGTGCGGTCGACGTTAGTAAGAAATGCATCGAGCCATACGATGTCGGCGGCAGTTTCAGAATCTACTATGTTGACAATCGGATCCATCGTCATGGAACCGTTCAGAAAATGAAGCCCGAGGTTCAGGCCCCGGCTTGATTTGAGAAGATCCTGAATCTCTTCATCGCCTTCGGTGCGTCCGAAATCCTCGTCGATGTCTAGAAACACAAGTTCCGGCACATGGAATTTAAGCGCACGGGCCACTTCTCCTCCAATAAATTCGGCGATGAGAGCTTTCGGACCGTGACCGGCACCTCGAAATTTCACAACATATCGGAATCCGTCGTCTGCCTCCGCAAGCGCCGGCAGGGAGCCTCCTTCGCGGAGCGGGGTTATGTACCGTGTTACACTATGCCGTTGCAATTCCATATTTCGCAAACAGTTGTTCTAATGAGTCAAAAGAGTGAAGTCGTCGGCATCGTTCTGAATAGGGAAATTGCGGCGGTAACTCTGCTGTTTTTCTGCATCAAGATCGGCGACGATGAAAGGAGAACCGACGGGCTGAACTCCTACGGCCATTCCTCTGCCGTCGAAAATATAGCTCATGCCGTCGTAGTTGCCATAGAGATCCTCGCCACCGCGGTTCGCCCCCACTACACAGCACTGGTTTTCTATTGCCCGTGCAATAAGCAGGTGCTCCCAGGCATAGGCACGCGCCTGAGGCCAGTTTGCAGGAATCACAAGAAGATCGTATTCACACCCCCGACAACGGCACCACACAGGGAAACGAAGGTCGTAGCACACTATCATGGCTATGTTCCAGCCCCGGAAGCGCACAATAGTCGGACGGCTGTCACCGGGTGCAAAAAGATTCGCTTCTTTGCTAAGTGAAAAAAGATGGCGTTTGTCGTAAAATGTTTCTTCACCAGAAGGCTCGATGAAAAATCCACGATTGTAAATCTTAGGAGGTGTTGAAGCGAGAAAGCTGCCGGTGAAAGCGGCTCCGGTACGCGCCGACCATTCCTTTATTTTGTCTACAGTAATACCGGTGTTCCGTTCTGCAAGCTCAGTCAGCAACGTGATATCATCGGTGTAACCGGTTGAGAACAGCTCTGGTAGCACGACCAGATCGGTGTCCTCCGGCAACAAGGCAAGAGCATTTTCGACAGCGGCAAAATTTGCCTCTTTATCGGCCCATACAATGGGCAGTGGCAAGGTTGCCACCCGTAGATTGCGGTTCATTCGGCACAGAATTTATCGGGGTATCGGCCTTTAAAGGGACGGTAGTATTGTTTTATGGCAGCCATGTCGGCATCAATGTTGCCCGAAGGTTCGAAGGTTTGCTCCATCATGGCTGTTTTCTTTTCAAAATCTATTACAGCCAGCACTACGGGTACTTTAGCCTCAAAAGCTATACGAAGAAACCCCGTGTGCCACTGACAAGTACGGCTACGGGTGCCTTCGGGGGTAATGGCCAGAACAAGACGTCTGGAATTCCGATATTTCTCAATTAGCGTTTCGGTGAGCGACGGCCCGTGTTTGCGGCCTCGCGGCACAGCAACACCTCCGATGGCTCGAAAAATCGGACCGAGAGGCCAGAAGAACCAGCTTTCTTTCATCAGGAAACCGGTTTTGCGGCCTGTAGAAGCATAAGCCAGTTTACCGATAATGAAATCCCAGTTGCTCGTATGAGGGGCCACGCATATGATACACTTCGGATAGTCGGGAGTCGACACCGACACCGACCATCCGAAAAGTTTCAGTATTCTGCCATAAATGTTCATTCGGCAGCGACTTCCTTGATAGTATTGCGTACTTCCTGAGGCAGAGCAGCATTCATTTCCTTAAGAATTTCGTATATCTTTTTGTCGAATTCATCGAGGAGCGTGTCGTAGACCTTCTTGTAGAATGCACGGCTTTCTTTGTTGTAGGTTTCGGCATCGACAAAACTGCTGCATTTTTTGTCGAATGAAACCGAAACTTTAGCGAGGCTCGAAGCTTGAAGAGCAGCGATGTTACGTATAATTTCGTAGACAGTTTTTCGGTCAATCTGAGGGAAGGCGGCACGAGCCAGAATTATTTCGCTTGCCAGCGAACCGCATGTATTGCGGATATACTTTTTGATGTCGCGTTTATTTGCCATGATTAGTTATGTATTTAGGAGTTAACGGTTAAAATCAGTTTTCTCAACGCCGGAAGCGTAGGCGCGATTTTCGTCGGCTGCCGCTTCACACTCATAAAACGGGTTAGCTGAACCGGAAGTTCGATTGCTGCTCCGGTGATTCGTGTCATTATGTCAAGCTGTTTGGCCGGGTGTCCTGTAGCGAAAATCACTCTCGGCGCCTTTGAATCAACGAATTCGGCTGCAGCCCATGCCACAGCTCCATGTGTGTCGATGGCGTAGCCGTGCGAGTGCAGGGTGTTGACTATATTTGCCGTGGAGGCGTCGTCAATCGCCTGTGTGCGGATAATGTCAGTTGACGCTGCCCGCAAATCACCTTTATATAAAGTGTTCAGCCGTGGCCAGCCGGAAGGATAGCTCATGTCGATTGCCGGGGAGAAGGTAGCCGTTGGAGCTGGTATCTCACCATTGAAAGTACCGTCGAGCAGAGAGCCAAGAGTTGAATTGATGTTATATCCGCCAACTATACCGCCCATCGGCAGTCCCATTTTTCGGGATATAACAGCGCCGACAAGACAACTGAGGTTGCCGCACGGAGTGGCATACAAGGCATTCTCTGCATCGGATACACCCATCGCTCCCAATCGGCTGTAGGCGTGAAAAGCCAATGCCGCCATAGGCAGCAGCCTGGCGATATTTATGGAATTAGCTCCGATGATCCGGGCTGAAGAAAGAGCCGGATCGGAGATGGCCTGTTCGAGCATACGCTTGCAGTCTTCAATACTACCGGCAACCTCGACCGGGTGGATGTTGGCGCCAAGCGATGTAAACTGAGCTACTGCCGGCCGCGAAAGACGGCCACGCGGATAAAGCACGAATACATCTGTGCCCTCCATATTATGGAAACTTGCGGCGACTGCAGCACCGGTGTTGCCGGTTGTGGCTACAATTATATTGCGGTGTTCGCCCGGACGTGAAAGATGCTTCAGCAGGCGCGACATAAACCGTGCACCATAGTCCTTCACCGTCAGAGTCGGTCCGTGGAAAAGCTCGAGCACATATCGGTCTGGAGCCACCTCTACCAGTGGTGCGTCAAAGGCAAAAGCCTCGTCAACGATTTTTTTCAGAGCTGATGCCGGCACATCTTCGTCAAAGAATGAATTAGCTACAACAAATGCGATGTCGCGCAGACTCATTTCCGACATATTTTTCATAAATGCTTTCGGCAGTTCCGGAATCCGTTCGGGCAGATAGAGGCCGCCGTCGCGGGCCACGCAGCTCACAACTGCCTCACTTAGAGAAACGACGCCTCCGGCGCCTGTAGTGCTGATGTAGTTCATAGTGCTTTCTGCATTGCAAACATACAAAATATACATCAAACGAGCAAAACATTTTTCCACGCTGAAACACGCCTGAAAGGCATATTTTCTGAATTGATGAAAAAATTGTACCTTTGCAGTCTTGTTTCGGATATATCAATATGACAAAGAAAACAACAGACACAATCGACATGGGATTTCAGAAAATAGAAATCGACCTGTCGCGATTCGATAAAGAACCTGACAACGGCAATCTGCCTATACTTCCGACACGTAATCTGGTGCTGTTTCCCGATCTTACTGTGTCGTTCGAACTTGGACGCGAAACATCGCTGGCGCTTGCCCGTTTCGCTGAAAAAGAAGGTGTGCCTGTAGGCATCGTATGCCAGACAGATCCGGACGAGGAGACTCCGGCTGTGACAACAGGTCTTTTCAAATACGGCACCTACGCCGATGTGCTCAGTGTGTTCGAGCGTCCCGACGGCGTGAATTCAGCATTGGTCCGCGCCCGTGGTAAATTCCGTATCATGGGAAAGGGCGAAGGCTACGGTGAGGGATGGCTGTCGGCGCGTGTGAAACCACTATCCGAAACAGAGGCCGATGACAGGCAACTCGAACTTGCCTGCGAACAAATTAAGCAAGTATGTCTCGAAGCTCTCAGTGTCAACGATCCCAACAATCTTTCGGCTCCCATTCGGCAGATAGACAACAACGTCATGCTGGTTAATTTTGTGTGCACCAATCTGCCTTTCGATCCCAAAATGAAGAACGAGCTGCTGGCAAAGGCCGGAATCCTGCAGCGTGCAATGGGACTTCTGTCGGAGGTCTACAAATTTTCCGAACAGATGACTCTTACGGCCGACATCATGAAGCGTACACGTCATACAATGGAGGAAAACCAAAAAAATGCTTTCCTTCAGCAGCAGATGGAAACAATACGTGAAACGCTCTATGGAAATGAAACCGATGAAATCGACGTGCTTTTGGAACGTGGCGAGAAGACGGCTATGCCGCCGAATGTTCTTGCCACATTCCGTCGTGAAATCGAAAAATTGAGACGTTATAACCCCACGACGCCCGACTATTCTGTGCTCTACAGCTATCTCGAACTCCTGGCAGATCTTCCCTGGAGTATCTAGAAGGCTAAGCAACCCACACTTGTTGAAGCTGAGAAAATTCTTGACGAAGAACACTACGGGCTTGAAAAAGTGAAGGAACGCATTGCCGAACAGCTCGCCCTGCTGATGCACAATCCTTCAGGCAAGGCTCCTATTCTTTGCCTTGTCGGCCCTCCCGGTGTAGGCAAAACATCGATAGGTAAATCGGTGGCACATGCTCTCGGGCGTGAATACCAGCGGGTGTCGTTTGGCGGTCTTCACGACGAGGCGGAAATACGCGGTCACCGACGCACATACATAGGCGCCATGCCAGGCCGTATCATCGATGCCGTAAAGCGTGCAGGCTGTTCGGATCCTGTGCTGGTGCTCGACGAAATCGATAAAATCGGCAATGACTACAAGGGCGATCCTGCAGCAGCCCTGCTCGAAGTACTTGATCCGGAACAGAATTGCCATTTCCACGATAATTATATTGACGTTGATTTCGATCTTTCGAAAGTACTTTTCATCGCTACGGCCAATACACTGTCGACCGTCAGCCGTCCCCTGCTCGACCGCATGGAGATAATCGACATCAGCGGCTATCTGCTTGAAGAGAAGACTGAGATCGCCAAACGGCATCTTCTGCCAAGG
>CABQCA010000071.1 GCA_902462525.1 uncultured Porphyromonadaceae bacterium
CATGGCGATGAATATGAGCATCGGAACGGCCGGAAGAATCTGCCGGGCGCTGCGCCGAAGTCCTATAGTGATTCCGCGGCGACATAGTGAACCTGTAAAATAGCTCAGGACTACCGCCAGAACGGATGCGCCTAAAAGCGACCAAGGGCCGAAAACGGAAATGGAATCGGCGCCTGCGAACACGAGCACACCGACGAGCATCACAAGAAGTGTAACTATTGGAAGAGCCGATACAAAGAACGACGGCGCCCTCAGGGCCGTCCCGGCAAACGAAAATCTTTTCAATGCTGTAGTTATGTGTAATTTCGGACGCAAAGGTATGAAAAAACGGCCGCATTGCAGCGGCCGCTTTAGTGAAATAATCGTAAAAATCCTGATAGATTCCTCAGCAGGCTTTGAAGCTAAGGTCGAGGCCTTTGACAGAGTGGGTGAGTGCGCCGACAGAAATGAAGTCGACGCCGGCTTCGCCGTAGGCACGGAGTGTGTCGAGGGTGATACCGCCCGACGACTCGATTTCGACGCCGGGGTTTGCGGCGCGGATTATCTTCACGGCCTCTGCGGTGCGCTCGGGCGTGAAGTTGTCGAGCATGATACGGTCGACACCGGCGGCAAGGGCTTCGCGGATTTCGTCGGTGTTCCGCACTTCTACCTCTATCTTGAGGTCCTTGCCGTTGGCCCGGCAGTAGTCTTTGGCGCGAGTTACGGCTGCGGTGATGCCGCCGGCAAAGTCAACGTGGTTGTCTTTGATGAGAATCATGTCGAAGAGGCCGATGCGGTGGTTGTGTCCGCCGCCGATTTTCACGGCCTCCTTTTCGAGTATGCGCATGCCCGGAGTAGTCTTGCGTGTATCGAGCACTTTGCAGGGTAGTCCTGCGAGGCGTTCCTGATATTTTGCTGTGACTGTGGCGATACCGCTCATGCGCTGCATGATGTTGAGCATCAGACGTTCGGTCTGGAGCAGCGAGCGTACCGGGCCTTCGACCACGAAGGCTATGTCGCCGGGCTTCACCAGATTGCCGTCTTCGATGAAAACGGTCATCTTAAGAGCGGGGTCGAAACGCTCGAAAACGCGGCGTGCAATGTCGACGCCGGCGAGAATGCCTTCTTCCTTCACTAAAAGATGCTGACGGCCCATGGCGTCGGCAGGAATGGTGCTGAGGGTGGTGTGATCGCCGTCGCCGATGTCCTCGGCAAACGACAGTGTTATGAGGTCGTCGATCAGTTTTTCTCTTGTATCCATTGTGTCAGATAGTTATTGTCGATAATATTGATTGCGTCGCGCAAGGCGCAGTCGGGATGCAGGCGGATTATGGAATTGTCGTGTGCCATCCATGTGAGCTGTTTTTTTGCGTAGACCCGTGTGTTTTTGGCGATGCGTGCCACAGCGGTGTCGAAGTCCATTTTCCCTGCGAAGTATGCGGCCATTTCCTTGTAGCCTACAGTGTTGAGCGAGTTGAAACTGCCTTGTGCGAAAGCCCGGCGTGCTTCGTCTTCGAGCCCGGCGGCTATCATGCGGCCGACTCGGGCGTTGATGCGTGCGAAGAGTTCGTCGCGGCTGCGGTCGATGGCGAATTTTACGATGTTGAAAGACCGCCGGGCACGTCGGCCGGTGCGGAGGGTCGAATATGGTACGCCGGCTTCGAGGCTTATCTCGAGAGCATGCACCACACGGCGTGTGTTATTGCGGTCCACTTGCAGCCAGTAGTCGCGGTCGACAATTTCGAGCTGGGCAAGCACTCCTTCAAGACCGTGGTTTTCGAGCATCGCAAGAACATAGGCGCGGGTCGTGTCAGATACCGCCGGCATATCGTCGAGGCCGTTACATAGGGCGTCGATGTACATCATCGAGCCGCCGCACACCATGGCTACCGGGCTTTTGGCCCATATCGACGGCAGAAGAGCGAGGGCTTCGGCTTCGAACTGCGAAGCGCTGTAGTAGGCATCGAGAGGCAGTGTGCCGACAAGATGATGAAAGGCACGGCGACGCTCACCGGCGGTGGGCGCGGCCGTGCCTATGGGAAGGTCTTTGAAAATCTGGCGCGAGTCGGCCGAGATTATCTCGGTGCGGTAGTGCTCGGCCAGAGCAATGGCCAATTCAGTCTTTCCCGAGGCCGTAGGGCCTGTGACGACAGCGAGAAGCGGCTTCATTGGCTCGACGAGGGTTTAGTGCCTCTGTTCCACAAGTTTCACGATTTCCACTATCACCTCGGCGGCCTTTTCCATCGAGGCGATGGGCACGAATTCGTAGCGGCCGTGGAAGTTGAGGCCGCCGGCGAAGATGTTGGGACACGGCAGACCCTTGAACGACAGCTGGGCACCGTCTGTACCGCCACGGATAGGCTGTACTTTGGGCTTTATGCCGGCACGGCGCATGGCTTCCTCGGCGATGTCGACTACGTACTTCACAGGCTCGATTTTCTCGCGCATGTTGTAGTACTGGTCCTTGATGTCGATCGAACAGCATCCTGGGAACTCATGGTTGATTTTGCGGGCCAGATGTTCGAGTTCCTTTTTGCGTCGCTCGAAGCGGTCGCGGTCGTGGTCGCGGATTATGTATGTGAGCACTGTCTTTTCGACGGTGCCTTCCATCGACACAAGGTGGTAGAATCCTTCGTAGTCTTCGGTGTGCTCGGGAGTTTCCCACCGCGGCAGCATGATGACGAACTGGTTTGCGATGCGCATGGAGTTTATCATCTTGTGCTTGGCGTAGCCGGGATGTACATTGCGGCCTTCGAAGCTCACGCGGGCTACGGCTGCGTTGAAGTTCTCGTACTCAAGTTCTCCGATTTCGCCGCCGTCCATGGTGTAAGCCCAGTCGGCGCCGAAACGCGCCACATCGAACTTGTGGGCGCCCTGGCCGATTTCCTCGTCGGGATTGAAGGCTATACGCACCTTGCCGTGCTTGATTTCGGGTTGTGCCTGCAGATAGGCGACGGCTGAAATAATCTCGGCTATGCCCGCCTTGTCGTCGGCGCCAAGAAGTGTGGTTCCGTCGGTGACTATGAGATCCTGACCCTTGTAGTGAAGCAATTCGGGAAAATCGGCAGGCGACAGGACGATGTTCTGGTCGGCGTTGAGCACGATGTCTTTGCCGTCGTAGGCGGTGACAATGCGGGGCGACACGTGGCGGCCCGACATGTCGGGCGATGTGTCGAGATGAGCTATGAAACCTACCACCGGTACTTTGGCGTCGGTGTTGGCTTCGAGCGAGGCCATCAGGTAGCCGTTCTCGTCGAGGCTTATTTCCGACAGACCCATTTTTTCGAGTTCCTCTTTGAGATACTCTGCAAAAATCATCTGGCCGGGTGTCGACGGTGTAAGGTTGGTGAGTTCGTCGCTCTGGGTGTCGAACTTCACATAGCTCAGAAAGCGGTCTGTTATGTTCATTTCAGTTCTTATTTATTCAAAAAGACGCCAGGGAAGAGCTGCTTTGAGTGTTTTTGCGGGGTTGTCTTTTTCTTCGTAAACGAAGCGGTAGCCTTCGAAGCCGAGGGAACGGAGTACGTCGGTCAGTATTGACGAGCAGCCGCCGTAGTTATCGTACTGTTCGGTGAGCACCTTCTGGTAGCGTCCGCGCAGGCTGTCCTGAGTGAGGTTGGCATAGGCTGTGGCCGAGGTGAAAGTGAGGGTGTACTGTGCGAAGCCTGTGCTGAATTCGTAGGTGCAGGCGCTGGCTTTGTACTGCTCTGCGTAGGCGGCGCAACGTTTCTCCATAAGCAGATTCACATTGTCCTTGACTGCCGAGAAGTTCAGTTCGCTCGGTTTCAGGGTGAGCAGCTTCTTGAGGCGAGCTGCGGCGATGGTGTAGGAAGCTGAAGAGCCGTCTGCACCGGTGAGGATAATTTTCAGCGACCCTTTTTCGGCGGAAAGAGTGTTGAGGGTGGTGTCAAGACCCTGGCCGAGATGGCTCTTGAGCCATGCCGACACGAAATACTCAACAAGCGCCTGCGAGCAGTCGGCAGGGGCTATGATCGGATCGGAAAAACCGATGCTCACTGTGAGTTCTGCGTCGGCATAGGTTACCGATGCGGAGTCGAGATACATAGGGCTTTCCTCGACAAGGGTGGCGAATTCGCCGCCGATACGTTCGCTTTCAGCGACAAGCGCTGACGGCTCTGAACTTTTCTGGGAGCACGAAGCGAAGGCTGTCGCCGTCAGTGCGACGGCGGCGGCCACGATGGTTCTTGTGATTTTTGTCATGATTCTGTTGCTGTGTTACCAGATTACAACGCGTTCGGCTTCAGGAAGGAACATAGGCTGGCCTTCGGTGATGTCGAATGCGGTGTAGAACGGCTGGATGTTGCGCAGAGTGGCGTCGACACGCCAGCGGCCCAGCGAATGGGGATCGGAAACGGTGCGCTTAAGAATTTCTTCGGGACGGATGTTGGCGGCCCATACGTTGGCGTAGGAGAGGTAGAAACGCTGGTCGGGAGTGAAGCCATCGATAACTTCGCCTTCATTTTCGCCGAGGGCATTGTGGTAGGCTGTGTAGGCTACACGCAGACCGCCCTGATCGGCGATGTTTTCGCCAAGGGTAAGACGGCCGTTAGCCTTGACACCGGGAGCCACCTCAACGCTGTCGAACTGAGCCACGAGTTTGTCGGCAAGTGCGTTGAAAGCTTCGCTGTCGGCCGATGTCCACCAGTCGGTGAGGTTGCCGTCTTTGTCGAACTGACGGCCCTGGTCGTCGAAACCGTGAGTCATTTCGTGGCCGATGACCACACCGATGGCACCGTAGTTGACGGCGTCGTCTGCCTCGGGATCGAAGAAAGGAGGCTGGAGAATGCCTGCGGGGAAGCAGATTTCATTGGTGGTGGGGTTGTAGTAGGCGTTGACGGTCTGGGGCGACATGTGCCAGCGTGTGCGGTCGACGGGTTTGCCGTAGTCCGAGTTGTTATAGTCTTGGTTGAAAAGAATAGCGTTCTGAACATTCTTCCAATAGGAGAGTTCAGGGTCGATGGCGAGGGCCGAGTAGTCGCGCCAGTTGTCGGGATAGCCGATTTTTACGGTGAAGGCGGCGAGTTTTTCGCGTGCGCGGGCTTTTGTAGAATCGCTCATCCATGTAAGGTTGTCGATATGCTGGCCGAGCGCGGTCTGCAGATTGCCGACAAGCTTAAGCATTTTTTCCTTGGAGGTGGCGGGGAAGTATTTTTCGACGTAGAGTTGTCCGAGGGCTTCGCCCAGGAAGCCGTTTGGCACTGCGAGGGCGCGTTTCCAGCGGGGCTGCTGCTCTTCGACGCCCGACAGCACCTGGTTGAGGGCGAAGTCGGCATTGATGAAGTCGTCGCTGAGGTAGCTTGAGGCTGAGCTTACGTACGATGCTGTCATGTAATCGCGGAGTACTTCGTCGCTTTCCTTGGCGAGAGCTTCGGAAACAGCTGCGTAGTATTCAGGCTGCTCTACGATGACAGTGTCGACATCGAGTTTCTGAAGTTCGAAGTAGCGCTTGAGATCTACGTTGGGATATTTTTCGGTGAGCGCTGCTACTGTCATCGGATTGTAGCAGGCCGTGATGTTACGCATTTCGGTGCGTGTCATCTGTTTGCCGGCGAGTTTTGTTTCGAGTGCGATTACGTTCTGTGCGAACTGTTCGGCGCGGGCTTCATCGTAGCCGATGAGTTTGCCGAGTGTCTGCAGATAGGTGTTGTAGGCGGCCATTACTTTATCGTTCTGTTCGCTCTTTACGGTGTAGTAGTCGCGGTCACCGAGGCCGAGACCGCCCTGGCCCCAGTACATGGTGTTGATATTGGAGTCCTTGAGATCGGCCGACACGCCGGTGCCGAAGAACACGCCCATGCCGGGCATTGTAGCCATCAGGTCGATGATTTTTTCGCGTGGAGTAGAGGCTATCACTTCCAGATCTTCGGCCAGAGGTTGGGCACCCTGTTGGTTGAGCCGTACGCTGTCCATGCCCATGGCATAGAGGTCGGCGATTTTCCGGGCGTTCGAGCCTTTTTCCGAAGTGGCGGCATCAAGGCCGAGAACGAGGTCGCGCACCTGCTGGCGGCAGTTTTCACCGAGTACGTCGAAGGTGCCGAAGCGAGAGTATTCAGGCTTGAGAGGATTGGCTTTCATCCAGCCGCCGCAGGCATACTCATAGAAGTCGTCGCCAGGAGTCGCCGTGGTGTCGAGATTTGCAATTTCGATGCCCTTGGGAGCCGGGTGTTGCTTGCTGCACGAGCCTGCTGCGAGACCCGATGCAATCACAGATGCAATCATTAAATAATTTGAAATGCGCATTTTTTTATAATTAGGTTTATTGATTATTTTTCAGTTCGTCGAGTTCCATCTGGGCGAGTTCCCAGACACTCATGGCGTTTTCGAGTTCCTTTGTGGCGGCGGCGTGGCGGGCGTAGATGTCATCGTCGAGTTCGCCGGATGCTATTTTTGCTTCGATGGCCGCGATGTCGGCCTCGCGTTGCTCCACGGTCTTTTCGGCTTCCTCAACTCGTTTTGCGGCGCGTCTGATGGTCTTGTCGCGCTCTCGCTGTTCGACGTAGCTCAGGCGCGGCGCCGGGGCTGCTGCCACAGGCCCTGCTTTGGGAGCGGACGCCTGCTTTTCGGGCTTAGGCTCGGATTTCGGCGACATCTCGAGTTCGGAAAGCGACTCCATTTTCTTCTTCGCAAGAAAATCGTAGATACCGCCCAGACATTCGGTCACTTTTCCACCGCCGAACTCATAGACCTTATCGACGAGGCCGTCGAGAAATTCGCGGTCGTGACTCACCACTATCACTGTGCCGTCGAAGTCGCGGATTGCCTGTTTGAGGATATCTTTGGTCTTCATGTCGAGGTGGTTGGTGGGCTCGTCGAGAATAAGCAGATTCACGGGTTCGAGCAGCAGGCGTATCATTGCAAGGCGTGTCTTCTCACCGCCCGACAGCACTTTCACTTTTTTGTCGGAGGCTTCGCCGCCGAACATGAAGGCTCCCAGAATGTCGCGTATCTTGGTGCGTATGTCGCCCGTAGCCACACGGTCGATGGTGTCGAAAACTGTTATCTCGCCGTCGAGAAGCTGAGCCTGGTTCTGGGCGAAATAACCTATCTTCACGTTGTGGCCCAGCCGGAGCGAGCCTGTGAAGGGTATTTCACCCATTATGCACTTTACGAGCGTCGATTTGCCCTGGCCGTTCTTGCCCACGAAAGCTACTTTTTCGCCGCGCCGCAGGGTGAATGTGGCATGGTCGAACACCTGATGGTGGCCGTAGGCTTTGCCGACGTCCTCGATGATGAGAGGGAAATCGCCTGAGCGGGGTGCCGGCGGGAAGCGCAGATTTATGTGTGAAGTGTCGATTTCATCGACTTCTATGCGCTCTATCTTGGCCAGCTGCTTGATGCGGCTCTGCACCTGCACCGATTTTGTGGCTTTGTAGCGGAAGCGCTCGATAAATTCCTCGGTGTCGGCAATCTGTTTCTGCTGGTTTCGGTAGGCACGCATCTGCTGCTCGATGCGTTCGTCGCGCAGGACCACGAATTTCGAGTAGTTTACAGCATAGTCGTAGATGCGTCCGAGATTTATCTCGATAGTGCGGGTAGTCACATTGTCGAGGAAAGCACGGTCGTGGCTCACCAGAACCACTGCCTTTGCCTTGGAGATGAGGAAGTTCTCAAGCCACTGTATCGATTCGATGTCGAGGTGGTTGGTGGGTTCGTCGAGCAGAAGCACATCGGGCCGTCTGAGCAGTATTTTCGCCAGTTCGATGCGCATTCGCCAGCCGCCGCTGAATTCCGATGTGGGGCGGTTGAAATCGGTACGCTCAAAACCCAGGCCGATGAGAGTCTTCTCGATTTCGGCCTCGTTGTTGTCGCTGTCGGCTATGGCGAGAGCATCGGAAAGCGAAGCTATCTGCTCGACAAGTTTCCGGTAATCGGCCGATTCGTAGTCGGTGCGCAGCCGGGCCTCTTCCGATAGGCTGTCGAGACGGTGGTGCATCTCGGCAACGTGCGCGAACACTTTCTGCACTTCTTCAAGCACGGTCGTGTCGTCGGCAAGCACCATCTGCTGAGGTAGATATCCGACCGTAACATCGCCCGGCACGACCACGCTGCCGCCAGTAGGCTTCTGCAGGCCGGCTATGATTTTGAGCATGGTGCTCTTGCCGGCACCGTTTTTGCCGACAAGAGCTATCTTATCCTTTGGATTGATAACGTAGTTGATGTTGTCGAAAAGCACCTGGGCGCTGAATTCGACCGACAAGTTATTTATCGAAATCATCTTCTTTCATTTTCAATCTGCAAAGTTAGCAAAAATTTGCCAATCAGCCCACCGAGGTCGAGTCGGATGGTTGGTCGGTGCGTTCGTCGCTCTGCTGCTCACGGCGGCGCTGTGCGGCTTCGGGGTCGTAGATGAAGTCGGTGACGTGTACATCCTGACCTTCGCGGGTGAGGCGTACGGTGTAGGTACGTGTCTCGCCTCCGTTTTTCACCACCACCTGTGCCTGGCCTCCGCGGGGGCTGCGGCCGTTCATGCTGTACATAACTACATTCACACGGTAGCGTCCGCGCCCGGGACGTGTCCAGTAGATGTTTTCGGCAGCGCCACGGCCACCTTCGCGGTTGTCGACGTCGAGCTCGCCGCCGGTACTGCGGTCGCGCATTTCGCGGAACGAAAGCTCGCGTCCGTTAGGCTGTGTGACATGAAGGTCGACATCGCCGTAGAAATTCCAGAGCAGGGTTATTTTGATTTCGCCGTCGTTGCCTATTTCCTGAGCCTGCTCCACGGCTTCCTCATCGGTCGCCTGCTCTTCTTCCGGCTCTTCAATCGGTTCGGGCCGGTCGTTGCAGCTCTGTCCTATGAGCAGGGCTATAAGCACGGCATAGATGAATGCGAGGAATAGTCTGAGTCCTGATTTTGTCGACATGGTATCAATACATAAGTTTAAAAACTATGATAGCGAGCTGTATCACCACCAGCGCCGGTACTCCGAAGCGGAAAAGCTTTTTGTCGGTGTGGCTGCCGAAGATTATCATACCGCACAGGGTGCCGAATGCTCCGAAAAGCAGCGACGGCACGAAAACTAAGCCGTAGGGGATGCGCTTGAGGCCGCAGTCTTCGAGATGTTTGTCGTAGGCTATCACCACAAACGCTATGATGCTGAAAGTATAGAGCAGCGGAAAAGCTTCATTATAGAAATATGGTTCCATCATGCAAAAATGTTAGGAAGGGTTCTGAATAGGGCGCCCCATGTGTAGTACATTCCCCATAGGCCGAGGGCTATGCCGAGGGCAAGAGCAGCCTCGCCGGCTATTTTCCACCAGGGTGTAGGGCCGGCGACTTCCTTTAGCTCGTATTCTTTCTCGTCTTTCACGGGGGTAAAGGCAAGTTCGGGGAAGGTGCGGCGCTGGCTGTAGAGATGAACTTTCACGGGCTTGTCGGGTACTATGGTCTCGGAACTGAAAGTCATTTCGCCCTTGGCATCAAGATGGCCCATGGCGCGGCTGCCGTCCTGATTGAGAATAACAGTGGTTCCTTCAGATGGTTTGCCGTCGAGTTCGATTACCCGCAGAGTGCAGTCGCCTTCGGTGTCGCGGTAGGGCAGCACGAAATCGTAGAGGCCGTTGGCGCTGTCGAGAGTGAATACGGTGCTTACCGACGGGTCGGTGGCATCGGCTACTGTCATGGTGTCGCCGCTGCGTACCTCGCCGGCATGGGCGCAGGCTTCGGCATTAGTGAGGAATTCGTTCGGGCCTTTGCCGGTGTCGATGGTTATGGGATAGAAAGGCACGGGCTTGCCGTCGAGGTCGACTGTGCGCACGGTAGCTTTGAAAATGTCGGCTTCGGGAGTATCGAAAACGAAGTCGACCCGTTCGTCGCCGTTGCGGAACGACACTTCGGCCGAGCGGTCGCGCACCGACACCACTACGGCTCCTTCCTCGGCGGTGCGGTCGAAAGAGAAGCTGCACGTGCCGTTGTCGCCGGTGACACCACGGCGTTTGGCGCCTTCGAACACTGCGTCGACAGGCTCGCCGGCAATTGGCTGTCCGTCGCCGCTCACACCTACGGTAAGGCGCATGCGTGCTGTCGTGAAGTCGAAGCGGAAAACGTTTTCCGAGTCTTTCTCGAGTTCGCGTGTCTGCTTCTGGCCGCGCAGGCCCACACTGCACTGCTCGCCCTCGAGCCATGGCAGGCGTCGGCGCGCTGTGCCTCCGGACATGGGGAATTTGTCGCTGCGGTGGCCGTAGGCTATGCTCACCTCGTCGCCGTCGACGGGACCGTTGTCGCGGGTCGCGTTCACAGTGATGTCGGCATATTCAGTTACGTCGAGTTCGAGCATAGTGGTATCGTCGCCGATGGTTTCAGTGAACTCGCGTCCTGTGGCTATGTCGCGCACACGCACAATCTCGCCCGGAGTCAGGCGCCCCAGTGCGTACACGCCTTCGGCATCGGTGTCGTAGCGGTTCCAGTTCACGCCCTGAAGCATATCGAAGGCACGGAGCGGACGCCGCAGGCCGTCGACGGTGAAACTCAGCGACACCTCGTGTATTTTGTTTTCGTCGGGTATATCCTTGATTGTGCCGCCGCGTGCCCGGTTGTAGTTGGCGAAGCCCCAGCCCGTGATTACAACTTCGGGACTTCCGGCACCCCGGCGCCAGAACACGAAATCGTCGTTAGGCCAGCTGAAAATCTGCTCTATCCGGCCTTTCTGAGCCGGAAAACGGGCTATGGTTTTCTGACGCAGTTCATCGATGCGTGCCTCCACGGCCTTGCGCTCGGCTTCTGTGGCTACGCTCAGCATGGAG
>CABQCA010000072.1 GCA_902462525.1 uncultured Porphyromonadaceae bacterium
CCGGAAGGCACACGCCTCCCGGGCTTTTTCTTTTTAGGCTGCCAGGCTTTTAGGCAGACAGGCAGACGGGCTGACAAGCTGTTGGGTAGACAGGCAGTAGAGTTTCAATAGGCAACTGTAATCTTGATGTTTAAATCGGTTGGTAAACGAGGAAAATGGGGTCAAGCCGAAATTATGAAAGGTTGAATATGAAATAAATGACAGATACTCGACAGGAATAAAGTCCGTGTCGCCCTTTAAATGTAATGAAACCCCGAACCGTTGCAGCGGTCGGAGTTTCAAAGGTTGAAAGGTTATGCAGCGAGCCTCCAATCTTTGTTAGTGAAGTAGCTGCGAAACCTTTTCACATTATGAGAGTTGAAATAGCTTTCAAGGTGTGCAAATGGACGGTTAAAATAATATTCCGTCGCTGATGTCTGGGGGTTGCGAAAGCATTAAAGCGGTTTAATAAGCGCGCCCCCGAAAGGTTTTCATCTGCAAAGATAGTCAAACTTTGCGAACCTCCAAAACAGGGATCAATAGAATATATTTTCTCCACTAATTTTCTACTGACACCTTAAAATAGGTGTGACTTTCGACATGTGGTGTAAATTTGGCTAATAGACACAAACAAACCGTTGGGAATAAGTTATAAATTGCTTATTTTCAACGGTTTGTGTGAAGTGATCCGGATGCGACTCGAACGCATGACCGTCTGCTTAGAAGGCAGATGCTCTATCCAGCTGAGCTACCGGACCGCTTGCAGCCACAAAGGTAGCAATTTTTTTTGATTTCAGCTACCGGCAGTCGCGGAATTTTTTGTAAGCTGCTTCGAGTTGTGCGAAATCGATGCCGAGGCTTTCCATGCGAGTGAATATTTCGGTGAGTGTGGTGTCGAAAAATTCCTGGTTCTGCTCGGCATGTACCCGCGCCTGGGCATCGTCGGCGAGGAAGAAACCCATACCTCGTCGAGGAACAATTATTCCGTGGGCCTGGAGCTCGTCGTAGGCCTTCAGGACAGTATGGGTGTTTACGGCGAGAGCAACGGCGAGTTCGCGCACCGACGGCACTTTCTGTCCCGACTGCCAGCCACCGCCGAGGATACAGGCGAAAGCGTAGTCGATAATCTGTCGGTATATTGGTTTGTCGGAAGTGAATTCTACCATTAGTTTTGTCTGTTTTTAATTTTCCAGACCGAAGCAACAACCAGCATGACGGCAACGGCCACAACGATCCAGGCACCGTATTTGAGTGAGTTGAATATGTAGGCAACAAGCTCCTGTCCGTCTATTTCGGCTCCTGCTTTAGCTGCAAAAGCGGCTTTTACGCCGGCGAAGATGCCCACTGCTACTCCTGCAAGCCCCAGTGCTACAACAGAAATGATACAGGCGGCAACGCCATGAGCGAGACGGTTCCGACGCGAAGATATGATGACAAACAATGTCATGGAGGCTACCATGACGTTCTGTGCGATGTTGTATACTCCGCTTTTGTTCATCAGAGAGCTCAGGTCGAAGCCTTCGTTTCTTACTCCTGTTACGGTGAGCATTGTTTCGTTTACATTAGCCGCATCGGTGAAGAGGCTGCACAGAGCCATAGGCCCATACCACATTACGGCGAGGAAGAGAGGGTAGAGCACAAAGGTCCAGCTAAGAACGAAGGCCGATTTTTCCTGCCATGAAGCGGGAAGAACTGTGGTAATTCCGCGGTCTTTGACGCCGACGAGGACGAATGGTCCGAGGTAGTAGATCCAACCTACGGCTGTAGAGCCGATTGTGTAGCTGAGGAAGAAGGGTATCTGCATGCCGTAGCGCATCGACATGTGGGCGCCGTAGAGGCATAGAATGTAGGAGCCCAGCACCACTGCCGCCGATATGATAAGGATCAGGCGTATGGCCGGGCTGTAGAAATTGTAGAGCATGCCGACGCGTCGGAGGCTGAAAGAATCATTTATCATCGTTGCTGAGTATTTGAAGAATTTCAGGAGCTTTGCCGCTCACCAGGGCGGAGTAGAGCAGTTCGAAGTTAATGTTTGTCTGGTTAGGCTCTTGGGCCGGTACGATAGAATGGAAGAGAGCGCCTTCGGTCTCCAAGTAGAGAGCATCTGGCAGTGGCGCGGGCGATTCCACGAAGCTCAGACGGGCGGCGATTTCTGCGACGTGGGCGTTGAGCAGTAGGCGTCCGGCGTGGATTACAATGAGCGAATCGTAGAGCATTTCGAGGTCGGCGATGGTGTGGGTTGAGATTACTACAGTCTGATCTTCGCCGATGCAGCGGCTCACAAGTCGCCGCATAGTTTTTTTTGCGTCAATGTCGAGGCCGTTGGCGGGTTCGTCGAGTAAGAGGTATTTTGTTCTGAGGGCGAGGGCATAGGCGATGAAAGATTTACGTCGCATACCCAGCGAGATACCTTTGAGAGGTTCTTTGCCGGTGAGGCCGAATGCCTTAAGGTTTTCAGCGAGCATATCGTGGTCGAACGCCGGATAGAAGCAGCCATGGAGGCGTGCGGTGGTCTCGATGTCGCGGAACGGACTGTCCCAGCTGTCGGTAAGGTAAAATATGTCGCTCATTAGCGATGGCTGGCGCTCGGCGGGATTTTCGCCATCGATGTCGATGTCGCCCTGATGCGATATCAGCAGGCCGGCAATCAGGCCGAGGAGTGTGGTCTTGCCGGCGCCGTTTTCGCCGAGCATCAGGCTGATGCCGGGGGCTATCTGTGTCGAAATGTCGTCGAGCACGCTGTGATAGCGGTTGTAACTGTAGGAAAGATTATTGATTGTCAGCATATTGCTTAAAGCATTAAAATTATCAGAATGATTGAGAGGAGAACTGTGAGAGCGGTTTCCATGAGCCGTAGTTGTTAGGGTGTTTTAGAATAGTAGTGTTGTAGTTGAGTAACACACTGCAAAGGTAAGTAAAGTTTTATTATCTCCAAAATTTTTTGCTAAAAAATTTTTAAGGTAATTTTGTAATTCAAATAATGATATAGATGATTGTAATAGCAAGCGATAAATTCAAGGGCACGTTAAGCTCCATCGAGGCAGGCGAATCGATTCGTTGCGGACTTGCCGGTCTTGAATGCGATATTCGTGTGGTAGCCATGGCTGATGGCGGCGAGGGCACCGCGGAGGCTTTGGGTGCGGCGAATGTCGCCGGGCGCTACTACGCTTTTGCCGATGCCGACGGCGCTTTGTGCGCCTATGTGCCGTCGTGCGGCGAGGGTATGTTGTGGCAGAATGAACTGCGGCAACCGGCTTTACCGGTGTGGCTGCGCTCGACATCGCAGGTCGGTGCTGCCGTTGTCGAGGCATCGCGTGCGCGCGCATATGATAGAATATATATAGGTATCGGCGGCACTATGACGGCCGATGGCGGTCTGGGTATGTTTACTGAAATAAAGAAGGCCGGCATAGCTACAGATAACATCATCGGGCTTGCAGATGTATCTGCGCCACTATATAGCTCTGAAGGCTTGTCGGCAATATCCTTTCTGGCGCAGAAAGGTGCGGGGGACAGCGATGTCGAATTCTGCCGCAAATTCTTCAAGGCTCTTTACAGCCGCTACGGCAGCTGCAACGACCGTCACGGCGGCGCCGGGGGTGGCATCGGCTATGCCCTCGAAACCATTCTGGGCTGCACTGTGATAGCCGGAGCGCCTTTTGTTCTCGACCGTGCCCTTGCGGGAATGCCGGCGCCTGAGCTGCTTGTCACCGGAGAAGGGCGAATCGACTGTCAGACGCTCGGTGGCAAGGTTGTGGGCGCTGTACGGTCGTATGGGAAAGCGAGAGGAATTCCTGTCGCAGCCTTCTGCGGAAGCAAGGAAGATGGTATGTCGATGCCCAATGTATTTGCATGTGTTGCCGACGGCGCACCTATACCCGAATCGCCGGCAGAATCGCTCGAACAATGCGCCAGCGCTGCTATTGAGAAAATAAGAAAACTTTACACCTGACCTCCGGGCTGCCTAATGTCATGACTACTTAACTTCCTAACAATATGATAGAATATATCCGCGGTGAAATTGCCGCACTTACACCGGCTTCGGTTACTATAGAGACTCAGGGGGGCGTGGCCTACCTGCTGAATATAAGTCTTAAATCTTTCGATGCCCTCAACGGTAAGACAATGGCCAAAATTCTGGTTCATGAGGTGATACGGGAGGACACATGGACTCTCTACGGATTTGCCGAAGAGCGCGAGCGCGAGCTTTTCCGGTCGCTCATAGGCGTTTCGGGAGTGGGATCGGCGACAGCGCTGATACTGCTGTCGTCGCTGCCGGGCGAGGAACTTGCCGCCGTCATTTCGTCGGGCGATGTAAAACGGCTTAAATCGGTGAAGGGCATAGGCACAAAAACGGCCGAAAGAATAATCGTGGACCTCCGTGACAAAATAAAAACGGACGCTGCTACGTTAAATATAGGTAGCAGTAGCGTGACTCCCGACTACGAGGAGGCTCTTGCGGCGCTTACCATGCTCGGGTTCGACAAAAAATCCAGCGAGAAGGTGCTTAAGCAGCTCTTTGAGGCCGATCCGACTCTGAAAGTGGAAGTGGCTATCAAGAAAGCGCTCACTATGATGTAAATTTTAAACCGACCGTTGCGCAGATTCTATCTACACATAATTCTTACCTTATCAGTGGCATTTCTGATGCCGCAGATTCTGCGTGGCCAGCAGACACCTCCTGCTTTCGGGGCGCCGGCCCCGGCGGCCTATCCGCCGGCAGCGCCGGCCGACAGTTCGTCGCTGCCCATGGGCTCACGGCCTTTTGTTCCACGCAACTACGAGGACCTGATGTCCGACGAGCTCGCCTACGATCTGAGCACTCCGTCGAATATAACCACAACCGCCGATTTCGACCCTCAGAGCGGCAATTATATCGTGCGCACATATCTCGGGGGACTTCAGATAGGTACGCCGTTCATGCTCACACAGCGGCAGTACGAAAACTGGCAGTTGCGCCTGAGCATGCAGCGCTTCTACCGCGAGCGCAACATGGACCTTGTCACCAAGAAAGAGAAGGAACCGTTCAGCATTCTCGACATGAATTTCGCCCTCGGTCCGCTCGAAAAAATTTTCGGTCCCGGCGGAGTCTCGCTCAAGACGCAAGGCTCTGTGCAAGTGCAGACCGGCATCAAGAGCAATAAGACCGACAATCCGGCGCTGTCGCTCTCGGCACGCCGCAAGACATACTTCGATTTTGACCAGAAAATTCAGGCCACCATTGCCGCCAGTGTCGGCAACCGTCTGAAATTCAACATGACATATAATACCGATGCCACTTTCGATTTCGACTCCAAGAACCTCAAACTGGCCTATGAGGGAGAGGAAGACGATATTGTCAAAAGTATCGAGGCCGGTAATGTGTCGATGACTACAGGGTCGTCGCTCATTCGTGGCGGTACGGCTCTTTTCGGTATCAAGACCAAACTGCAGTTCGGCAAACTGACGGCTACGGCTCTGGTGTCGCAGCAGAATTCCGAATCGAAGACCGTGAACACCCGCGGAGGAGCACAGACAACCGAATTTTCGATAAACGCCGACCAGTACGACCAGAACCGGCACTTTTTTCTGGCTCATTACTTCCGCGACAACTATGATACTTTCGCCGCGCATCTGCCCTATGTTTCGTCGGGCATCAAAATTACGCGTATCGAAGTGTGGATTACCAACAAGAACGGTCGGTTCGACCAGAGCCGCAATCTTGTGGCTTTCGAGGATCTTGGTGAAAGCAGCGCGCTTGCCAACAATTTCTGGCAGGGCAATGCAGCTCAGCCACAGCCTGCCAACAATTCGAACAACCTGCTCGGCACCATCAAGGCGGACTATCCCGATGCCCGGAACATCAGTCAGGTCACGCAGGTGCTGTCGCCTCTCGAAGCTTACGGCATCGAGGGAGGACGCGCTTACGAAAAGGTGGAGAGCGCCCGTCTGCTCTCATCGAGCGAATATTCGCTGAACTCCACTCTCGGCTATATTTCGCTCCGTACGGCACTCAACGCCGACGAAGTTCTCGCAGTAGCATTTGAGTACTCCTATAACGGCCGGGTGTTCCAGGTTGGTGAATTTTCGAGCGACATCACTACCACTGACCAGGCGTTGTTCGTGAAAATGCTCAAGAGCACTACCACCTCGCCTCATGAGCCGATGTGGCATCTGATGATGAAAAACGTGTACTCCCTCGGAGCATATCAGGTTCAGAAAACAAAGTTTAAACTTAACATAAAATATCTCTCTGATACCACCGGTACTAAAATCAACTATCTTCCGGTGCCCGGTCTCAACAACAAGCCGCTTCTGCAGGTGATGAACCTCGACCGCATCGACAGCAACGAACAGGGCAATCCCGACGGTTTCTTCGACTTTATCGACGGCTACACCATCTACCCCTCTACCGGCAAGGTGGTTTTCCCTGTCGTTGAGCCTTTCGGCAAGCATCTGGCCGAGGCTATAGGCAATCCGACACTTGCCGAACGCTATGTCTACCAGGAGCTTTACGACTCAACCATAGTGGTGGCGCGCCAGTATGCCGACAAAAACAAATTTATTCTCACCGGTGAGTATCAGGCTTCGTCAGGTTCTCAGATACGTCTCAACGCCATGAACGTGCCCAGAGGCTCGGTGGTGGTGACTGCCGGTGGTGTGCAGCTGAGCGAGAACTCCGACTACACTGTCGACTATGCCATGGGTATTGTCACGATCACCAATCAGAGTATAATCGATTCCGGGCAGAACATCAGTGTGACTCTCGAGAATCAGAGTCTTTTCTCGACTCAGCGGAAAACCCTTCTGGGTCTCGACCTGCAGTACCAGTTCAATAAAAATCTGAACTTCGGTGCGACCATCCTGCATTTTTCCGAAAAAGCGCTTATCGAGAAGGTGAATATCGGCGATGAAACTGTCAATAATTCTATGCTGGGCTTTAATATGGCCTACAACGGTGAATTCATGTGGCTCACCAATCTTCTCAACAAGATTCCGACAGTGAACGCCACGCAGCCTTCGCGTCTGAGTTTCACCGGCGAGTTTGCCAAACTTTTGCCACACTCGCAGAAAAGCGGCTCGAACAAAGGCTCATCGTACATAGATGATTTCGAATCGACGCAGACCGGCATCGACCTTCGCTCGCCCTATTCGTGGTTCCTGGCCTCGACACCCTACGAGTCTGGCCCGAACGCTCTTTTCCCCGAAGCTGCCCGAAGCAACGATGTGGCTTATGGCAAAAACCGTGCGCTCCTCAACTGGTACTATATCGACCGTCTCTTCACCCAGCGCAATTCATCGATGTGCCCGGGCTACATAAAAAGCGACCTCAAGCAGCTTTCGAATCCCTATGTTCGCGAGGTGCGTGTGAACGAAGTGTTCCCCGGCCGTGAGCATACTTACGGCGAATCGTCGACGATTCAGACTCTCAATCTGTCGTACTACCCTGACGAACGCGGCCCGTACAATCTTGATGCCACCGATATCGACGATCAGGGTAAACTTCTGCAGCCCGAAAAACGCTGGGGCGGCATCATGCGCCGTCTCGACAACACCAATTTCGAGCAAAGCAACATTGAATACGTGCAGTTCTGGCTCATGAGTCCTTTCCTCGATCCAGAAGCCGACAACCGCGACGGCGGCGATCTCTATCTCAATTTCGGCGAAATTTCGGAAGATATTCTCAAGGACGGTCTCAAAAGCTACGAGAACGGTATTCCCTACGACGGAAACGACCAGTACCTCACCGAAACTGTCTGGGGCCGTGTGTCGACTCAGAATTCGCTCACATATTCTTTCGACAACAACAACGGCGCCCGTGTGGCCCAGGACGTCGGTATCGACGGGCTTCCGAATGACGATGAATTCGCCTTCCCGTCGTACGCCGAATATGTGTCGGCGATTCAGCGCCGTGTGTCGCCCGAAACCATGCAGCGCATGCAGGACGATGCTTTCTCGCCTCTCAACGACCCTGCCGGCGACAACTATCATTTCTATCGCGGATACGACTATGATGAGCAGCGCCTCTCCATACTCGAACGTTACAAACGATACAACGGCGTGGAAGGCAACTCGCTTTCGCCCGAGGATGCCGCCGATCCCCTCTACCAGAGCAGCCGCAGTGTGCCCGACGTCGAGGACATAAATCAGGACAATACACTCAACGAGTACGAGCGCTATTTCCAGTACAAAATTTCGATTCGCCCCGAAGACCTCGAGGTTGGCCGGAACTATATCACCGACAAGCGTGTGACCGTGGTGCCGGTGCGCGACGGCTCGAATCAGGAAGTGGAATGGTACCAGTTCAAGGTTCCTCTGAGCGACTATGAGCGCATAGTCGGCTCCATCAACGATTTTTCGACCATTCGTTTCATGCGGATGTTCCTTACCGGATTCAGCAAGACCACACATCTTCGCTTCGCTTCGCTCGAACTTGTGCGCGGCGAGTGGCGTCCTTACGATTTCAACCTCAACTCGCGCGGCGATGCCCCGGCTCAGGGCAAGCTCGACATTTCGGTTGTGAACATTGAGGAGAATTCCACACGCGAGCCTGTGAACTATGTGCTTCCTCCTGGCGTGACACGTATCAGCGATCCCGGGCAGACGCAGATCACTCAGCTCAACGAGCAGTCGATGTCGCTGACCGTGACGGGGCTTGCCGCCGGCGATGCCCGCGGCGTGTACCGCAACACACAACTCGACTTGCGCAACTACCGGCGCATGCAGATGTGGGTTCACGCCGAAGCGCCCATCAACAACACCACTTCGCTGCGCTCGGGCGATTTTTCGATTTTCGTACGTCTCGGCTCAGATGTCAAGAACAATTTCTATGAGTACGAAGTGCCGCTGGAACTGACACCGCCCGATGTCTACAACGGAAGCGAGACCGACCGCTACATCGTGTGGCCCCGCAACAACTACGTGAACTTCAATCTTCAGGCTCTCGTCGACCTGAAGAAGGAGCGCAACCGTGCAAGGCGTGCCGAGGAAGAAGGCGTGGGCTACGGCATACTTTTCACCGGCCGCGATCCCGACAACGAGCGCAACAGCATGGCCGTGATGGGCAATCCGTCGCTTAGCGACGTGCGTGTGATGCTTGTGGGCGTGCGCAACAATTCCGCCACCACAAAGGATGGTACTGTGTGGGTGAACGAACTCAAGGTAACCGACTTCAACGAATCAGGCGGCTGGGCTGCGAAAGCCAACGCCACGCTGAGTCTGAGCGATATAGCTACAGTAAATTTAGGCACACATATCGAAACGGCCGGTTTCGGCGGAGTAGACCAGAGCCTCAACGAGAGGCGCCTCGACGACTATCAGCAGTTCAATTTCGCCGTGCAGGCCGACCTCGGACGCTTTGTGCCGGAAAAAGCAAAGCTCAAGGCGCCGATCTATTATTCGATGACGAAAGAGAAAACATCGCCCAAATACAATCCTCTCGACCAGGACGTGCTCCTGAAGGACGCCCTCGACGATGCCGCCGACAAAGCCGAGCGCGATTCGATAAACGACTATGCGATCGAACGCACGTCGGTGCAGAATTTCTCTATTTCCGGTCTTAAATTCGATGTCCGGAGCAAGAATCCCATGCCGTGGGATCCGGCTAACTTCACGCTCAACTTCTCGTTCACTAAGCAGTCGAAAAACGACCCCACCACCGAGTACGAACACACAAACGACTACCGTGGTTCGCTGGCCTACAATTATTCACCATACTTCAAGCCTTTCAAACCTTTCAAAAACCTGAAGGGAAAGAGTAAGAACGCCAAGTTCCTCAAGGATTGGGAACTGTCGTGGCTGCCGACAAGCATTTCGTTCATGACCAACATGAGCCGCTACTACTACGAAGAGCAGACCCGCTCCGAAACCGACCAGATGTTCCAGCTGCCGGTGTCGGTGAGCAAGAACTGGCTGTGGGACCGACAGCTGCAGCTCACTTGGAATGTGACGAAATCGCTGTCGCTGACCTTCAATTCAAATACCTCGGCACGAATCGAGGAGACGATGGGAGCGGTTAACAAGAAGCTTTTCCCCGACAAATACAAGGAATGGAAGGACACCGTGTGGCAGAGCATACTGTCGATGGGCACGCCATGGAGCTATAACCAGACTTTTACCGGACAGTACAAGGCTCCTTTCTCGAAAATTGCCTTCCTCGATTATCTTACCGGCAACGTGAGCTACAACGCAACATACCGCTGGGACCGCGGCGCTACCATCGACGGCATAAAAGTGGGCAACTCTATCGCCAACCAGGCCGCATGGACCGCCGATGGACGCATAAATTTCGAGACTATTTATAACAAAGTGCCGCTGTTGCGCGACATCAACAAGCGTTTTGCCAACACACGCCCGGCAACACGCGCTCCGCGCAAGGCCAAGAAATTCGAGCGGACATATAAGTTGCTTGAGGACACATCGCTTGTCATCAAGCACAACCTCCGCGTCCCCAAGGTGAAAGTGACGGCCACCACTACCGACGGAACGCCGGTAGTACTCAAGACGAAAATAATCGACAACAACACCGTCGAAATCCTCAACCGCGGAACCGACAACATCAAGTTCACAGTCACCGAGGTGCTTAAGGAAGAGAAGAATGTGTGGCGTCAGGTGGGCGAGTATGCCCTCCGTTTTGCCATGTCGCCACGAAATGTCTCGCTCCGGTACCGAAACACTAAGTCGCTGACCCTTCCGCTCTTCCAGCCTGAAATAGGCAATATTTTTGGCCAGACGAATTCCTACGGACCGATGTCGCCCGGTCTC
>CABQCA010000073.1 GCA_902462525.1 uncultured Porphyromonadaceae bacterium
CCGGATCGCTCACATATCACGTCATCCCGGGCCTCGACCTCATCGGCACCGCCAACATCGACCTGCGAGAAAGCCGCTCATGGGGCTGGTACGACCCGCGTCACCGCTCGATGGTCGACACTGCCAAAAACGGTAAAGCCACTCACAGCTACGGCACCGACCGCTACAATTCCTATGAAGCTTACGCTTCTTTCAACAAAGATTTCCTCCGTCTCCACAACATCAACGCCGTCGCCGGCTGGAGCTTCTCCGAAAACTACGGCGACAGCTTCAGTGCCGACAACGCCGACTTCACTGTCGAAGGCGTAGGCCCATGGAACCTCGGCGAAGGCGCCGACATCAAGGAGGGACTCGCTTCCGTAGCCTCAGGCAAGGACTCGCGCCAGAGGCTGCTCGCCATCTTCGCCCGCGTGAACTATTCCTACGACGAACGCTACCTCTTCATGGCATCGATACGCCGCGAAGGTTCTTCAAAATTCGGCTCGTCGAACCGTTTCGGTAATTTCTGGGCGGTGTCGGGCGGCTGGCGCATCAACCGCGAGAGTTTTCTGCGCGACCAGCGTTGGCTCAACGACCTTAAAATTCGCGTCGGCTACGGCGTAACCGGCAACAACGGCATTTCGGCAGGCCTCTACACACCCGTGGTAGGCTACTACGGCGATTTCCCCGTCAACGGCGAATGGATACACGCATACGGCACAAAATCGTCGTTCAACCCCGATATCAAATGGGAGCAGAAGAACGAATTCAATGTCGGATTCGACTTCTCGGTATTCAACAACCGCCTCTGGGGACGCTTCGACTGGTACCACCGCCGCGTCAACGACCTCGTCTACTCGGCCCTCGTGCCGCTGCCCGACTACATGTACGACCACTGCTACAAAAACATCGGCTCGCTCACCAACACCGGCTGGGAACTCGAACTCGGCGGTACACCCGTCGACATCGCCGGCTTCCGCTGGAACACCACAGTGCGGGCTTTCGGAAACCGCTCGAAAATTTCACGCCTCGGCGACGAAGGATCCTACATGAACTCTTCGTCACTCCCCGCACCCGGCAGCCCCGGCAGCGTATCGCGTATTTCGGCCGGCTCGCAAATCGGACGCTACTGGCTCTACCGCTTCGCCGGCTTCGATGAAAACGGCAAATGGCAGATTTACGACAACGAAAACAACGTCGTTCCCGCTAACTCTACATATCTCAAAGCCGAAAACCGCCACTACATGGGCAACGCTATCCCGAAAGTCATGCTTTCATGGGACAACTCTTTCACCTACAAGAACTTTGACCTCGGCATACAGATGCACGCATGGCTCGACTTCGACATCTACAATGCCAATGCGATGTACAACGGTGTCCGCACCAAAACCGGCACAAACGTACTGCGCGACTGGTACTTCGACCACCCCGACGTGAAAGATGGCGATCACGTGCTCACCGACTACTTCATGGAAGACGGCACATTCCTCAAAATCGACGCTATCACTCTGGGCTACAATCTTAATCTCAAAAAATACACAAAATACGTCGACCGCGCCCGCTTCTACGTCACTGTCCGCGATGTGGCCACCTTCACTCACTACAGCGGCTACAATCCCGAGGTTACCGCCACAGGTCTCTTCCCCGGCACCGAAATGCCGAACATCGGCTATCCTCAGGCCCGGCGATACACTCTGGGCATTCAGCTCAACTTCTAACACACACCGACAATGAAAATCATAAATACAGCTTTGGCAGCAGTGCTGGCTTGCTCTTTCCTCACTGCCTGCAACCTCGACGAAGTAAACTATACCTCCACGACCCCCGAGGCTTTCGCCACCACGCCTGAAAGAGTGGACGCTCTGGTGGCATGCGCTTTCGTCGACCGCACGGTGTTCCTGATCAACGAACGGTGGTTCGCCCAGGAATACAGCACCGATGAGATGATATGCCCCACCAAGACATCAGGCGACTGGTACGACGGCGGACGCTATGCCCGAATGCACTACCATCAGTGGACCGTCAACGAGGAAATAATACGAAGTACCTACAACGGTGTGATGCAGGGTGTGTCGCGAACCAACGAAGCCCTTACATTCCTCGACCGTGTCGATTTCGATAAACTCGGCCTCGGCGAAAACTACAAAAAGGAAAAGACGGCTCAGCTCCATACACTGCTCGGATGGTTCTATATGCGCGGTCTCGACTACTTCGGAGGGCTGCCCCTCTACGTTGGCAACGACCACGGCGTACGTCCGCGCTCCACAGCCCGCGCTACATTCGACCTCATCGAATCGCTCTTCAAGGAAGGCATTGAAACTCTTCCTGCAAAAGCCGACGGCGAAGCACAGAACGGATTCCTGACAAAAGGCGCCGCAGCCACTCTGCTCGCCGAACTCTACTTCAACGCCGTACCATATATCGGCGAAGACCATTTCGACGAAGCTCAGAAACTGTGCGAGGACATCATAGCCGGTGTCTACGGCCCTTACGATCTCGACCCGGCCTGGAACGGCATCTTCTGCTTCGACAACGATAAGTCGCCCGAAATGATATGGACCGCACCCTCGGAGTACAATCACCCCAACTACGGACAGTTCAGCTGGTGGTGGCAACGCTCAATGCCCAAAAACTGCCGCGTGTACTTCGACAACACTTACGTCGCCGCCGGACAGAACGGCTTCTGTCTCGCGCCCTCCGAAAATCCCATGGGTGTGCTGTACACCAAAGCTAACCCCGAAATAAAACTCGGCAGCCCCTATGGCAAACTCCACCGAAAGGACCTCCGCAAGCAAAACTACCGCTACCACGGCAACAAGGAGTACGAAGGAATGTTCCTCTACGGCCCGCTCGCCGGTCCCGACGGCGAACCCGTGATGGGCAACAAGGAGGACCTCGGACGTCAGGTGAACCTCATCGACGCCATGTACCAGTACACAAAATATCCGCGTCCCGACGAGAACACGCCCTCGACAATCCTCGCCGTCGACGAAAGCTGCGGAGTACGCCTGGTGAAGTTCCCCATTCCCGACGACGCCGAGCGCGAACTCACATGGAACGCCGACTTCCCCGGCGTACGCCTCGCCGAAGTCTACTTCATGCTCGCCGAATGCAGACTGCGCAAAGGCGACGGTGCCGGAGCGGCCGAACTCATCAACAAAGTACGTGCCCGCAACTTCGATGGCCGCGATGCCTACGCCATGAAGGCCGACATGGACATGTACGACATGGCCGACCAGTGGATGATCGAATTCCTCGGCGAAGGACGCCGCCGCACCGACCTCATCCGCCTCGGTTTCTTCGTGCACGAGCCCTGGTGGGACCACGAACCATCGCACAACGAGAATCTCAACCGCTACCCCATACCCCACAACGCACTGTCGGCAAACAATCTGCTTAAACAGAACCCCGGCTATGACGACGAAGGCAACGGTGTTCTCACTCCCGAAGAAATGTAACATCCTTAATACATCTTACTCATGAAACAGTTCTATTTCACTTTAGGAGCCATGCTTCTGGCCGGAAGCCTCGCCGCATCGGCACAGAGCAAACTCAATCTGAGCGCTCTCGAGGCTGTAAATGCCGTCGGAACTTCTGTTCCGGCTAAGGCTAAAGCAATGAGCGCAGTCAAAGTGCCGGTGTCGATCGGCCTTGTCAGCGGCAGCGATTCCTCTGCCCTCGCTGAAATCGCCGGCGTCGAGATTTCCAATCGCATCGGCGACGTTGTGCTTGCCACAGCGCCTGTGGGCAGCCTCGAAGCCATCGCTGCTCTCGAATGTGTCCGCACAGTAGAATTTCCCGAAGAAGCTCGTCCGGCAATGATGCATGCCCGCATCAGCACGTTCGCTTCGAAGGTGCAAGGCAACATCTCGCCCGACGATCCCTCGGTACACCCGTTCACAAAGGGCTATCTCGGCCGCGGTGTTGTGGTCGGTCTGCTCGACAACGGCATGGACCCGAACCATATTGCTTTCTACAAGGCTCCCGATTACACCGAAACACGCGTGAAACTAATCGTTCAATTCGATGCCTCGGGCAAGGAAGTGGCCCGTTGGGACACCCCCGAAAAAATCAAGGCTTACACCACTGAAGACGAAGAAAACCCCGCACACCACGGCACTCATGTGCTCGGCATCATGAGCGGCGCCTTCACCGGCGAAGGCGAATATGTCGACTACACCTGGTACGAACGCGACTCCATCGAAGGCCGCAGCAACAAAGATCCGCAGGGACACGCCGAGCGTATCCGCGACCATGCTCCGTCGGTATTCGGAGCCGGCTCGAAAGCTCCCATCCCCTACATCGGCATGGCACCGGAGAGCGAAATCGTGGTTTGCGTAGGCCCGCTGAACTCCAACACCGAACTCGCGGCAGCAAAAGCCATTCAGGAATATGCACAGTCGCAGGGCAAGCCATCGGTCATCAACTTCTCGCTCGGCCAGAATTTCGGCTCATGCGACGGCACCGACAACTTCAGCCGCGAAATAGCCAAAATCGGTGAAAAATCCATCGTCTGCATTTCATCCGGCAACGACGGCAACAAGTCGAACTGGATTTCCAAAACTTTCGCCGACGGCGACACCAAAGTAGCCACCATGCTCCAGCCCAAGAAAAACGACACCAAGGCTCCGGGGGCTACTCTCGCCGGAACCTCGCTCGAAATATGGGGCGCCGACGAACGGCCGTTCACCGTCCGCCTCTTCATCTACGACAAGGACAAAGCCGCCGACATCAAGCGCTATGAACTCGGCGAATTCAGCGCCCCCGGCTCCAAGTACTTCAGCACAGCCGACCGCGACGACGATGCAGTCGAATGCTTCATCGGCATGATAAGCGTCACCGGCGAAGTGATGGCTCAGAACAACCGCTACGCCGTCAAAGTCACTCTGCCCCATAATTTCGTTTATCAGGACGACATCATCGACCCCGTTCTCGGAATCGAACTCGAAGGACAGCCCGGACAGCGCGTCGACCTCGCATCGGACGTAGATGTTCTCAACCTCTACAATTTCGGCGATGTCAACTATGCCAACGGCGACGGCTCGATGTCGATCAACAACATGGCCTGTGCCAGAAATGTGTTTGCTGTTGCCGCTAACCTCAACCGCAACATCTACGGCAAACTGCACCAGACCGACTACTCCACATCCGGAACAGTAGGCACAACAACCCACACAGCTACCAATTTTGCCGTCATATCCGGATACGGCAAACTCGTCGACGGTCGCAGCATGCCGACCATTGCCGCTCCCGGCTACTATGTCGTTTCAGCCCAGAGCCGCTACTTCAACAACAAGAACTACACCGACTATATCGAACAGACAACTGCCAAACCGGCCGAATACAAGGCTTCGAAGTACGGCAATAACTCGGCTGTAGCCGAATTCGGGGGCGACAAATACTATTGGACCCTCATGAGCGGCACCTCGATGGCATCACCCGCCTTTGCCGGCATCTGCGCCCTCTGGCTTGAAGCCAATCCGGCTCTTACCTTCAGCGACATCAATGAAATTCTGTCGAACACAGCGTCGCTGCCCAAGATGAAAGGCTTCGGCATCGCCCATGGCAACTACAAAGGCGGCGAATGGGACGAAACCAACGCCAAAGGCTACGGTATGGAGCACTATAACGCCAACAAACACCGCTATGGCTACGGCAATGTCAATGCTTTCGAAGGCATGAAGTATGTCCTCTCGCACGATTTTTCGGGTATTTCCTACGTCACACCCGATGAAGGATGCATCACTGTCGACCGCAACGGCAATGTCTTCTCCGCCGGCAGCGCCGAAGGTCGCGACGTGCGAGTTTCGCTGATTTCACTCACCGGTATCACCGTGGCCGCCGCAAATGGTCAGGGCACAGCCTCGCTCGACGCTTCGCAGGTAGCAAAAGGCATATATATTCTCAACGTTACCGACGGCTCAACGACCACAAACAGGAAAATAGCCGTTAAATAATATTATGTAGTCACGACCGGGAGTCCCGGACCGCTGGCGCTGAGTGTTGGAAGTTTTCAATAGGATAAATACAGCAAAAGCCGCGGTCAGGACTTCCGGTTCATGTATCTTTATCAACATAAACCCAAAAAAACGATGTACTCAATGATTCGAACTCTCGCACTGTCGGCGGCGGTGCTGATTCCGGCTGTCGCAATGGCCGACAGCGACGGTGTGGTCTACCGCGACAAGCACCACAGGTTCACGGTTGTCGCCGACGGTCTTGTGCGAATGGAGTATGCTCCGAACGGTCGCTTTGTCGACAAACCGTCGTTCGTAGGCTTCGAGCGCTCCTATCCTGAAATAAAAGCCGACGTCTCCGACGAAAACGGCATCGTCAGCATCGAAACTCCGAAGATGTCGCTATCCTACCGTAAGTCGAAAGGACCTTTCACGGCCGAAAACCTCACAATAAAATCTGCACAAGGCATCAAGACCTTCGAGTGGAAGCCCGGTATGGAACAGAAGCATAATCTGCTCGGCACAACCCGCACTCTCGACCAGTGGGATGGTTCCGACATTATGCTCAAAGGCGAAGACGGGAAACGACATCCACATCCCCGCACTCTCGACAAAGGGCTGCTGGCACGCGACGGATGGACCCTCATCGACGACTCGCGCGGATTCCTCCTCGACTCCGATCCCGAAATACCGTGGGTGGAAAAAAGAAAAAGCAAGCAGGGCGCACAGGACTGGTACTTCCTCGCCTACGGAAATAACTATGAAGGCGCGCTCCATGATTTCACTGTCCTCTCGGGACCGATGTCTCTGCCGCCGCGCTACGCATTCGGTTACTGGTGGTCGCGATGGTGGGCCTACTCCGAGCATGAGTTCAAGAATCTTATCGACAGATTCGAGGACTGTCGTATTCCCCTCGAAGTGCTTGTCATCGACATGGACTGGCACTATACCGACGCAGAGCACGGCGGCTGGACGGGCTGGACGTGGAACCGCCGGCTTTTCCCAGAACCGCAACGCTTTCTCAACTACCTGCGCGACCACAATATGAAAGTCACACTCAATCTTCACCCGGCTTCTGGTGTAAAGAAATTCGAAGCTTCGTATCCCGAAATAGCCCGCGAAAACGGCATCGATCCGGCCACTGAAGCCGATGTGCCGTGGGTATCGTCTGACCGCCGCTTCATCAACAGTGTCTTCGACCATATCCTCAATCCCATGAGCCGCGAAGGGGTGTCATTCTGGTGGCTCGACTGGCAGCAGGACCCCTACGATGCCCGTATCGACAGCCTGAGCAACACATGGTGGCTCAACTATGTATTCTTCAACAAAATGAAGAACGACCAGCCCGACGTTCGTCCTATGATCTATCACCGCTGGGGCGGACTTGGCAACCACCGCTATCAGATCGGATTCTCTGGCGACAACTACGCCACATGGAAATCGCTCGACTTCCTGCCCTACTTCACTTCGACAGCAGCCAACGTGTGCTACGGTTTCTGGTGTCACGACCTTGGCGGCCACTACATGGCTCAGGGCGACTCAACGACAAATGCCGAACTCTACGCCCGCTCCATGCAGTTCGGCGCATACAGCCCGATGATGCGCACTCACTCCAACAAAAACGCACGACTGGTGAAAGAGCCGTGGAACTTCGACCGCAACATCCTGTCGGTAATCCGCTCGGCAGTGCAGGAGCGCTACCGCATGATTCCCTACATCTACACCATGGCCCGCAAGGCCCACGACACGGGTGTGGCCATATGCCGCCCCATGTACTACGCCAGCCCTGAAAAAGAAGAAGCTTACTCGGCTCCGGGACAGTATATGTTCGGCGACGGCATGCTCGTGGCTCCGGTGACACATGCCGGTACCGACGGATTCGCCGACATCAGTGTATGGCTGCCCGATGGTCTGTGGTACGAGAAGTCAAGCGGCACCTTGCTCCGGGGCGACAGCACCTACACCCGCCGCTTCGCGCTCGACGAGATTCCGGTGTATGTGAAAGCCGGCTCGGTGATTCCCGTTCATGCACGCCCCGAAAATACTCTGCGCCATAACGACAATCCGATATGCTTCGAAGTATATCCCGGCGGCAACGGCTCGTTCACTCTCTACGAAGACTACGGCGACGACAACCGCTACGACACCGAGTACGCCACAACCTGCATCACGTCGGAGCAGACCGACACAACCCTCACAGTGGTGATATCGCCCCGCAAAGGTTCCTACCGCGAAATGCCGGCTCAGCGCGCCTTCAGCATCCGCGTACCGGCAAGCTGCCCGCCGCTGTCTGTCACTGTCGACGGACAGCCTTGCGGCTATTCCTACGACCCCGCGGAACTTGCAGCCGTCGTTGAGCTGCCTATGAAGGACTGCGGTACCGAACGAAAAGTGATCATGACCTTCGACAGCGACCACACCATAGCCGACGGGGCAATCGGCGACATGAAACGCTTTGTCGCCGCCTTCGGTGAACTAAAGAACCACTATGCCCGGCTTTGCGTAAACGAGGACTTCGGCCCCATGTCGACAGTCTACGAGCGCATCGAGTACTATCCCGACCGTACAGCCGAAACCGTTTCGGCCTTCAGGAATAAGTATGCCCGAATCGACGAAATCGTCGCTGCCCAGGACATGAGCGACAAAGCCCGCGCCTGGTTCCTGACAGCGCTGGGAAAATAAGAGTCAGGGGCGAGGAACGAAGTACGGAAGCGAGGTATAATGACTGCCCCGTCCCTCGCCCCTTTTTAATAAAAAAATTGGCGGAAGAAAAAAAAAGAACTATCTTTGCCTATGTAAAACACCATTGACTGACATAACAACCAACCTTATACTATAAAACTATGTCTAAAGTTACAGTAGTGGGCGCCGGCAACGTAGGCGCCACATGTGCAAATGTGCTGGTTACAAACCAGATAGCAGACGAAGTAGTTCTTCTCGACATCAAGGAAGGCGTATCCGAAGGAAAAGCCATGGATATCATGCAGACCGCCAATATCCTTGGTCTCAACACCCGTCTCAAAGGCGTTACCAACGACTATGCCGCTACCGAAGGCAGCGATGTTGTTGTCATCACTTCGGGTATTCCCCGCAAACCCGGCATGACTCGCGAAGAACTGATCGGCGTCAACGCCGGCATCGTTAAATCGGTGGCCGACAACGTGCTCGCTCACTCGCCCAACGCCATCATCGTGTGTGTGTCGAACCCCATGGATACCATGACCTACCTGCTGCACCGCGAAATGAAGCTTCCCAAAAACCGCATCATAGGCATGGGCGGCGCTCTCGACAGCGCACGCTTCAAATACTTCCTCAGCCAGGCTCTCGGTGCCAACGCCAATGAAGTCGAAGGTATCGTAATCGGCGGCCACGGCGACACCACAATGATTCCTCTGAAGCGCTTCGCCGCTTACCGCGGTATTCCCGCTTCGACTCTCATGTCGGCTGAAGAACTCGACAAGGTCGCTGCCGACACCATGGTTGGCGGTGCCACACTCACCAAGCTCCTCGGCACATCGGCATGGTATGCTCCCGGCGCTGCCGCTGCTTCGGTTGTTGCCGCCGTTCTGGGCGACCAGAAGCGTCTTATCCCCTGCTCGGCTCTGCTCGAAGGCGAATACGGCGAAAAAGACCTCTGCATCGGTGTGCCCTGTATCCTGGGCCGCAACGGTATCGAGAAAATCGTCGAGTTCGACCTCAACGACGAAGAAAAGGCTCTCTTCGCCGCTTCGGCTGCCGCTGTTCACAAAACAAACGCCGCACTCAACTAATCGACGGCCTTAACCGTTAATACTACACGCGGGGCTTTCTCCTGAGAACCCCGCGTGTTTTCATTATACCTCAAACGACAATCGGAAATATGAAAAAAGCAGTTTATATCTTTGGGGCGGCACTGGCTCTCGCAGCCTGTACCCCCAAGGGCGCCGACAATACTCAGCAGACTGAAACACCGGCACAGGAGGCCCGGGCGGCCGCATCGCAGTATGCTCCCATGGCCGACGACGGCAAAGTAATGGTGCTCGAAGACAGCAACATCTACGCTCCGGGCGTGAAAGTGCCGCAGCTCACCATTCTCGACTTCAACGCCGTGTGGTGCGGTCCATGCCGGCAGCTCGCCCCTGTGCTCGATGAACTTGCCATAAAATACGAAGGACGTGTCACTTTCGTATCGGTCGACGTCGACAAGTTCGGAGGTCTCTTCGATGCTTACCGCATGGGCGACGCCATTCCGGCTGTGCTCTTCCTTTTCCCTGACGGAAGCCAGAAACGATACATAGGCACCGGCGACCTCCTGCCAGGCAACAAATTCGAAGCCCTTATCGACGCTGCTCTCGCAAAATGAAAAAAAGAATAGCCGACCGTCTGGGCATTTCAGTCCTCAATCCCATGCAGGAGGCCACGCTGGCACTCCCCGTTCCGGCACGGCTGCGTCTGCTCGCGCCCACAGGCAGCGGCAAGACTCTTGCCTTTGCCATACCTTTCCTTCGCTCTCTGCCCAAGGATTCCGAAGGGTTGCGTGGACTCATCATAGCCCCTACCCGCGAACTCGTCATTCAGACTGCAGAAGTGCTCCGTGTGCTTGCCGCCCCCGAACGGAAGACGGTGGCGCTCTACGGCGGCCACAGCGTGCGCGAGGAAATCGCCAGCCTCAGCGGTAATCCCGACATCGCCGTGGCCACCCCGGGCCGTCTGCTCGACCATATCCACCGCCGGCACATCGACGTGCGCGGAGTCCGTGCCCTTGTGCTCGACGAGTACGACAAATCGCTC
>CABQCA010000074.1 GCA_902462525.1 uncultured Porphyromonadaceae bacterium
TGGAAGGGGATCTGAATCCCTCTTCCGACACGGCAACTCATCGGTAATGGTGCGCAGCGCTGCAAAAGCCATCAAAGGCGGCGGCGGCGGCCAGCCCGGCTTCGCACAGGCCGGCGGCAAGGACGCCGAAGGCATCGCCGCAGCACTTCAGACACTCCGCGACACCCTCAGATAAACCGCTGCATGGAACGGCGGTTTTGGAAACCGCCGACCTTCAGCAAACACAACATAATAAAATGGAAAGGAGGTTTGGAAACCTCCTTTCCATTTTATTCTCACACGGCCGGAGGTTGGGAAACCTCCTTTCCATGTCAGCGCACGAACTTTATACTTGCGTTGCCGCTGCGGGCCACATAGACTCCTGCCGGAAGCGTCGAAACGTCGGCTCCGTTGTCGCCCGATGCCACCAGAACGCCGGCGACATCGTAGACTGCCACGAAATCGTTGGCTGTCACACGTGCCGAAGCCTTGTCATAGGTCAGACCGGCCACGGCAGCAGGTGTATTGATACCGCTGGCCGACTTCCGTACCATCAGTTTGTCGAGGCAGAAATAGTCGGGGGTATTGTCATAGCCATAGCTTTTATCGGTGCTGTTGAGCATGAATTTCAGTTCGTTAACCACACCGAGCGAGCTGAGGTCAACAAATTTCCAGCCCCTGTTGACAGTGAGGTCACCGTCGGCAAACGAAGCCAGCTTCACATCTACCGTCTTTTCGGTTTCATCGGCGCCGACACCGGTAATTGTGAGGGTGAAGGCATCGCCTTCGGTGAAAGCACGCGCCGGCTGCAGGCCGTCGGCGATGCTGTAATAGGCGTAGCTGTTGAGATTCACATACATGCCGACAGCTTCGTAAGCATTGCCGTCGGTAAACGTCACGGTCGGAATACCCGAGGGCCCCCACATAGCCATGGGATAGCAGACAAGATAAGGCACTTCAGCACTGACGGCCACCGAGCCATTGTCGTTTTTCTTCACAGTGCCGTCGGCATTGAGCACGATACCCCCTTCGGCCATGTTACTGAATTGGTATGTCAGCCAGTTGGCAGCGCCACGGTCGCTGTTGTCAGCCGAATTTGAGGCCGTGAAACCGAACCATGTTTTCATCGAACTGTAGCTGGTGTGCGAGAATTCGAAGCACTGGCTTTCGATAGACGTTTCGTCGTCGTCGTTGGTGCCGCTCCACGCACCGGTGGTTTCATCGAAAGTAAGGCCGCCGGCAGCCTTGGTAAGATCAAGGGTCACCACGTCGGCCTGTGCCTGCGCTCCGAGAGCCATGGCAAGAAGCGAAATAAAAAGTACGCGTTTCTTCATAGTGTTATGTTAATAATGTTGGTTATATACGCAAAAATCCCCTGCGGGAGCCTCGGCGGCACGCAGGGGACAAATCGTACTGAATCTGTGCGGCACACAGAGTGCCGCTTGCCGATGCCCATAGTCCCGCAGGCCGTTAAGCTGGTCGAAAGGCATGTCTTCTGACTTATTCCAACCGTCGGAGCCTTCCCGGCTCAGAGCCAGTGGCATTATTCCGACGGTTTAGCGGAAATCACAGCAGCGGGTACTGTCGGGGATTCACACCCCGTTCCATTTTCAGTCCGGAACGAACCGGACAACCTTTTTCGCGCTGCGAAATTACAAACTTTTTTACTTTCCGGCAAAATATTTTCAGTCTTCATTCGAGGCAGAATCCTATATATAATTATAAAAAAATATGTATCTTTGCAGAATAAAAGCCGTATGCGCCATGGAAACAGCCGGAGCACGGCGTAAACACAGGCAGTCCAACCGTCTGCCTGCCAAGTAAGTACTCTAAACCAAACCGACAATACATGTCCTGCCTGCGCGCTCTTCTTTGCATAATTTTTCCACCGCTTGCCGTCCTCGACAAGGGTTGCGGCTCCATTCTGCTGGTCTTCGTTCTCACTTTATGCGCCTGGGTTCCGGGGGTAATCGGTGCGATCCTCATATGCAACAAAAAATGAAAGTGTTCCACCTTATAGTATTGTCGGCATCGTTTTTCTTTGCGATAATGGCGCATGCACAGGCACCGGTGCGCTTCGGCAACGAAAGCACCGACACCACAGCCATCACCGCGATGCTCGACAAGGCTTCGGGCCGCAATTTCGCAACCCCCGAGGCGCGTGTGGCGTTTTTCGCCCGCATGTTCGAAGGCACTCCCTATGCCGCACACACTCTTGAAGCACCCGAAGAAGTGCTGACGGTGCGTATCGACAGCCTCGACTGCACCACTTTCGTGGAAACCGCCATGGCGCTGGCTTTCACTGTCGGCGAACGTCGCTCGTCGTGGCGCGACTTTGTGTACAATCTGCGGCGACTCCGCTACCGCGGCGGCGAGACAGGCGACTATGCCTCGCGCCTCCACTACATCAGCGACTGGGCCGTCGACAATAAATACCGCGGCAACATCAACGACGCCACAACCCTCTTCCCGCGATACAGCGACGCCGTTCGCACTCTCGATTTCATGACATCGAACCGCGACAGCTATCCAGCAATGGCCGACTCGGCCACTTACGCCAGAATACGCAGCATAGAGAACGGCTACCGCAACCACCGGTTCCCATATGTGAAAACCGTCGACCTCAACGGAAAGGAAACAAAAGCTGCCTTCCATGAGGGCGATGTCGTGGCGCTGGTGACATCGCTCAAAAACCTCGACGTCACTCACATGGGTATCGTAGTGAAAGACAGCTCAGGCGAACTTTTCCTTCTGCACGCCTCGCAGAAAAACGGAAAAGTGGAGGTCAGCGCACGGACTCTCGGCGATTTTATGAAGAAGAACCGTCAGTGGATAGGTCTGCGTGTTTTCCGCCTCACAGAATGACAAACCGATAAAAAAATTCCTCAACATATCATGACAGAAAAACGCAAAATAGCCCTCATCACCGGCATTACCGGCCAGGACGGTTCGTATCTGGCTGAATTTCTGCTCGGCAAAGGCTATGAAGTGCACGGCATAATACGTCGCAGCTCATCGTTCAACACCGAGCGCATCGAGCACCTCTACCTCGAAGAGTGGGTGCGCGACATGAAAAGTGAACGAAGCATCAACCTTCACTACGGCGACCTCACCGACTCGTCGTCGCTGATACGCATAATACGTCTTGTAAAACCCGACGAAATCTACAACCTGGCCGCTCAGAGCCATGTGAAAGTATCGTTCGACGTGCCCGAGTACACAGCCGAGACCGATGCCGTAGGCGTGCTCCGCCTGCTCGAGGCCGTGCGTATTCTCGGGCGCGAGAAATCGACACGAATCTACCAGGCATCGACGTCGGAACTCTTCGGAAAGGTCGAGGAAGTGCCTCAGTGCGAGACAACGCCCTTCCATCCCCGTTCGCCCTACTCCGTGGCAAAACTCTACGCCTTCTGGATTATGAAGAACTACCGCGAGAGCTACGGCATGTACACCGCCAACGGCATTCTCTTCAACCATGAGTCGGAACGCCGCGGCGAAAATTTCGTTACCCGCAAAATCAGCCTCGCCGCCGCGCACATCGCCGCAGGCAAGCAGGAAAAGCTGTATCTTGGAAATCTCGACGCTCTCCGCGACTGGGGTTATGCTCCCGACTATGTGGAATGTATGTGGCTCATTCTGCAGCAACCCGAACCCGACGACTATGTCATAGCCACAGGAGAGTATCACTCGGTGCGCGAATTCGCAACCCTCGCTTTCCGTAATGTCGGCATCGAGCTGCGCTGGGAAGGGAAGGGTGTCGACGAAAAGGGCTACGACGCCGCCACAGGACGCTGCCTCGTAGAGGTCGACCCGCGCTTCTTCCGCCCCGCCGAAGTCGACGAACTCCTCGGCAACCCCGCCAAAGCACGCAACGAACTGGGCTGGAATCCGCGCAAAACCTCATTCGAAGAACTTGTCCGCCGAATGGTGGCCCACGATGTGGCGCTTGTGAAAAAAGACATCAAATAACCAGAACATAAGCAGGGACGCGATGAATCGTGTCCCTGCTCATATACCTGCCTCATGATCCAATGCTGAATAAAGACTCAAAAATATATGTAGCCGGCCACCGCGGGCTCGTCGGCTCGGCTATAATGGCTAATCTCAAGGCCCGTGGATTCAACAACGTGACAGGCCGCACACACGCCGAACTCGACCTTCTCGACCCTGTGGCCGTACGCCGTTTCTTCGACGAAGAAAAGCCCGATGCCGTAGTTCTTGCGGCGGCTCATGTCGGCGGAATAATGGCCAACTCACTCTATCGCGCCGATTTCATCTATCAGAACCTTCAGATTCAGCAGAATGTGATAGGCGAAGCTTTCCGCCACGGCGTGAAGCACCTCCTCTTCCTCGGCTCCACTTGCATCTATCCGCGTGAGGCACCGCAGCCCATACCAGAGGATGCCCTGCTCACATCGCCACTGGAGTACACCAACGAGCCCTACGCCATTGCAAAAATCGCCGGCCTGAAGATGTGCGAGGCCTTCAACATGCAGTACGGCACCGACTATGTGGCCGTGATGCCTACAAATCTCTACGGACCCAACGACAATTTCCACCTCGAGAACAGCCATGTTCTGCCGGCAATGATACGCAAAACACATCTGGCGAAGCTCATGGGAGAAGGACGCTACGACGATGTCCGCGCCGACCTTGCCAAACGTCCGGTCTCCACTATCTCCGACCCCGCCGAGGCCACTGACGAAGAAATACGCACAGCCCTCGCAGCCTTCGGCATCTTTCCCGGCAAACTGCGTCTGTGGGGCACCGGCACGCCCCTGCGAGAATTTCTGTGGAGCGAGGACATGGCCGACGCCTGCGTCCACATTCTGCTCAATGTAAGCTTCAAAGAACTTGCCGGACTCGCCGGCGAACCCCTGCGGAACACACACGTAAACATCGGCACCGGCAAAGAACTCACCATCGCTCAGCTCGCCTCTGCCGTGGCCGACGCCGCCGGCTTCACAGGCGAAATCGAGTGGGATGCCACCAAACCCGACGGCACCATGCGCAAGCTCTGCGACGTCAGCCGCCTGCACAGCCTCGGCTGGCACCACACCGTGGAGCTCCCCGACGGCATCCGGCGCCTCTATCAGTGGTACCTCGATAATTGATGTAGGGCCGAGGGGCGAGAAAAAAGCCTGTCGGCCCATCAGCCTAACTTCCTAATCTCCTAACGTCCTTCCATGGTCGCTGTATCTATCGTGACATATCACACAGAAGAAGGTGAGCTTCGCGCCTGCCTGGGGTCACTGGATACAGAGGCTGTGTCGCGAATCTACATCGTCGACAACGGCTCAGAGCTGCGGATCGAGGCTCTGACGAAAGAATATCCTAAAACCGAGTACATAGCATCGGAAAATGTCGGCTACGGCGCGGCACACAACAAAGCCATCAGAAAAAGCCTCGCCGACGGCACCCGATACCATCTCGTCCTCAACTCCGACGTCCGTTTCTCACCCGATGTCATTGCACGACTTCTCGCAGTGATGGACTCGCGTCCGGAAGTGGCCCAGCTTCAGCCCAGAATAGTATATCCTGACGGAGAGCTGCAGTACACCGTTCGTCGGCTGCCCTCCCCGCTCGACGTATTCGGTCGCCGTTTCCTCCCCGCCTCATGGATTAGAAAACGCAACGACCGCTATCTGCTCAAGGCCCTTGATCACGACAGAGAACTCAACGTGCCCTACCATCAGGGAAGTTTCATGCTCTTCCGCACCGAGGCGCTGCGGCAGGTGGGGCTTTTCGACGAGCGTTTTTTCATGTACCCCGAGGATATCGACATCACCCGACGCATGCACCGCAGCTTTGTCACCCTGTATTATCCCGGAGAAACCATAGTCCACGACCACCGGCGCGAGTCCTACAGGTCGTGGCGGCTGTTGCGGATTCATATAGTGAATATGATAAGATATTTCAACAAATGGGGCTGGTTTTCCGATAAGGAACGAGTACGGGTAAACCGCTCTCTTCTGCCTTAAATTATTGCGAAATGTTAATTTAATATCCGTAATTTTTTATTTTGTTAAAACATCTTAACAAGGCAGAAAGATTGTTGAAAATACACTAATTGTCGCTATATTTGCCACCGTAAACCATAAAATCACAAATCGGAAACAGGATAAACGAGCCTTTGATTCAAGGTTCTCACTGCATAGAAATCTAAAATTCCTAACCTTAAACCAATCTTTTTATTAAGCTGTGAAACAAGGTAACACCCCCCCCTGTAGGCACTTACAATTATTCAGCAGCCTTTTCAAGGCTCTTGTCTGTGCCCTATTCATCATGGCAACAACGTCGGCTTCGGCACAGACTGTCACCGGTACTGTCACCGATGAAAACGACGAGCCCCTTATCGGTGCATCGGTAGTAATTGCCGGACAGAACACCGGCGTAACAACCGACATCGACGGCAACTTCAGCCTCGCCAACGCGCTGGGCAAAAACATCCGAGTGTCCTACGTAGGATATCTCACGCAGGAAGTCAAGGCCGACAAAGCAAAACTCACCGTCAGGCTGCTGCCTAACAGCGAGCTCCTCGACGACGTTGTGGTCGTAGGCTACGGCACGATGACCCGCAAGGACGTCACCGGCTCCATCACCACCGTCAAGGCCGAGGACCTCAACATCGGCTCGTACACCGACCCCGGACAGCTCCTGCAGGGCAAGGTGCCCGGCCTCGTCGTTGTGCAGAACTCCGACCCTAACGGCGGTGTGAACTCCATGACCCTCCGCGGCGCATCCACACTCCGCAACGAAGGTGCCGACCCCCTCTATGTGGTCGACGGTATTCCCGGTGTGAACCTCAACCTTATCCCCCCCAGCGACATCGAAAGCATCGACGTGCTCCGCGACGCTTCGGCAACAGCCATCTACGGTTCGAAGGCCGCCAACGGCGTTATCATCGTCACCACAAAGCGCGGCGCCGAAGGCCCCGCACGTGTCACCTATCAGGGTTATGTGTCGTGGGAAAAGATCGCCAACGACCACAAGATGATGTCGGCATCAGAACTCCGCGCTTACGCCGAAGAGAACGGCATATCGCTGCCCAACGACCGCGGCGCCGACACCAACTGGGCCAAGGAAGTGCAGCGCACAGGCTTCGCCACAAACCATAACCTCTCGATTTCCGGAGGAAACAAATCTACAACCTATAACGTTTCGCTCAACTACATCAAGCGCGACGGTATAATCCGCGGTGTGGGCAACAACCTTTTCACCGGCCGTGCATACGTAGAAACCAAGACACTCAAGGACCGTCTCACCCTCGGCGCCGGCATCAACGGCAACATCCGCAAGGAATGGGGCGTACCCCGCGGCCTCGAAGGCGGCTCCGTTTACGAAGGTATGTACTATTACTCGCCTCTTGTTCCCGTGCGCAACGAAGACGGCTCATGGTATTCCGACAAGACTATCTCGCAGAACTACAACCCCATGTCGCTCATCTACGAGAACCGCTCGATGACCACTTTCAAGCGCATGCAGTTCACCGGCAAGGCAAGCCTCCTCATCATCGACGGCCTCACCGCCAACGCCAACTTCAGCTACGAGACTCAGAACAAACACTACAAAGCCTATACTTCCACTCAGTCGCAGAACAACACTCGCCACGGCGAAGCCGAACGCAACGTATGGGACGACTGGACCAAGCTGATGGAAATCTACGGCAACTACGACAAGACCTTCAGCGATGTACACAAGCTCGCCCTCATGGCCGGCTACTCGTGGGAAGAACATAAGAACGGCGACGGTTTCGGTGCGAAAGGATATAACTTCTACGACGACTCCATCGGCTGGAACAACCTCAGCTACGCAAACTCATGGGACGCAGACCCTGTATGGGGCAATACCGAAAGCCACACCAAAATGATTTCGTTCTACGGCCGCGCAAACTATTCATTCGCTTCGAAGTACATCCTTCAGGCCGCCGTGCGCCGCGACGGAGCTTCGGTCTTCGGCTCGAACAACAAGTGGGCCACATTCCCCTCCGCCTCGGTGGCATGGCGCCTCGGCGAGGAAGGTTTCATCAAGAACACCGGAATCTTCACCGACCTCAAACTCCGCGCAGGCTGGGGTCAGAGCGGTAACTCGCAGGGCTTCGACATCTACACCTCACGCTTCTTCTACGACCTCACAAGCCCGATCAAGCGTTTCGACTACGTCGACCCCGTAACCGGTGCCGTAACCTCCTACAAGACTCTCTCTGCCGCCCGAAACGTCAACGACAACCTCAAGTGGGAAACGACCACAATGCTCAACATCGGCGTCGACTTCGCCTTCCTCAACGGCCGAATAAACGGTACCGTCGAGTGGTACAACAAGTCGACCAAGGACATGATCTGGAACTACCCCGTATCAACGGCTCTCTATCCCGTTAACACCCTTGTGGCCAACGTAGGCAAGATGCGCAACCGCGGTATCGAAGTGACAATCAACGCTACTCCCATCCAGAGCCGCGACTGGAACTGGACAACATCGCTCAACCTGTCGCACAACTCCAACGAGGTTGTCAGCGTGTCGAACTCCGAGTTCAACGCCGGCGTCCTCAACCAGTACGATCCCCACCTGCCGGGCCTCTCGCAGGGCTGCAACACTCAGCGCATTGTCGAGGGCAAGCCGATCGGTTCCTTCTACATGTGGGAGTGGGCCGGCTACAATGAGCAGGGCGTTTCCACTTTCTACCGCTACAACAGCGACGGCTCGCCAGTGCTCGACGAAAACGGTAACCACGAAACGACAATACAGCCCGGTCAGGACGACCGCATCTACATGGGCAACGCACAGCCAAAGCTCACCATGGGCTGGAACAACACCGTCACTTATAAGAACTGGGACCTCAACCTCTTCTTCACCGGCGTATTCGGCCAGAAGATATTCAACGAACCCCACGCCTACTTCTCATATATGGGCGGTGTGGCCCAGGGCAAAAACGTAATGGCCTCGGTACGCGACGACCAGCTCTTCACCGACGGCCTCGCTCACTACCCCAGCCAGCGATACCTCGAAAACGGCTCCTATTTCAAGCTCGCCACCGCCACCATCGGCTACACCTTCCGCAACTGCTTCAACGGCTGGCTCAAGGACGTACGTCTCTATGTGTCGGGCAACAACCTCTTCACCATCACAGGTTACTCGGGCCGCGACCCCGAAATATGCCTCGGCGGCCTTGCTCCCGGCCACGACACACGCTCCGACCACTACCCCCGCACACGTCAGGTGCTTGTAGGCGTGAATGTTAACTTCTAAGTCTCAAACCGAATACGATTAACACACTATGAAATTATATATCAAAGGTTTGTTCCTCTCGGGCCTGCTCGCCGCCTCTACCGCCTGCACCGACCTCGACACGGACCTGAAAACCAAATATCCCGTTTTCCCCGACAATCCGATTGCTACGGAAGGTGAATTCAACGGCTGCTACGGCTATCTCCACGGCTGGTTCGGCCGCGACTTCAACGAAGGCGTCGTAAATCAGGGCGATGAAGTGATGGGCTGCTGCTTCGGCTCAGGCGACTATTGGGACGACGGCCGCTATTTCAACTCTTCGGCCCACTCGCTCCATCTCGACGACTGGCGCACCCGAATCATCGAGGGCTGTATGTCGGGCTGCACATACACCAATACAAAAATCATGGCATACGGCGGTCCCGAACAGAACGATCCCATCGTTGCTCCGCTCCGTGCTATCAGAGCTTACTATACATTCTGGATGATGGAGCTCTACGGCGATGCTCCCATATTCGACCACGTGCTTCAGGACGGTGAGGCCATCGACCGCTCGCCACGCGCCGAAGTAGCTCAGTGGATAGAGTCGGAACTCCTCGAAATCCTCGGCCAGGAAGGAGGTCTCAGCAAGGCAAACGACGCTTCGACCTACGGCAAACCCAACTACTGGATGGCCTGTGCCCTCCTTGCCAAGCTCTATCTCAACTGGGGTGTCTACACCAACGACATCACCACCGTCACCGGTGACACTCCCAATCCTAAGCTGAACGACTGTGTGAAGTGGTGCGACGAGCTTATCAACAGCGGCATCTTCGAAGTAGGTCAGGGCTACCGCCGCAAATTCTTCCCCGACAACGGCGTCCACATCAAGGACTTCATCTACGCCCTCGACGTCGACCCCTCCACAAAACCTGACGGCACCACCACATGGCACCGCTGGTTCGGTTTCAAGAAAGAAGGCAATGTACGCCCCTACATCCTCGGCTGGGACAATCCTAAATCGGTTGCCGGCCAGACAGTCCTCACTCCTGAGGCTGTAGCTCGTTTCAACCTCCCCGGCGACGAACGCAACATCATGATTCTTCAGGGCCCACAGACTCAATTTGACGCCTCATACAACAAAACCGATATCCCCGTATACATTTACAGCAATCCTCAAAAAGAAACTACACTTATTGGTCAGCTCAACTATCGTGCAGAATTCGACTTCGATGACGCCTCAATCTACTCGATGGGGCTTTCAGGTGAGCCCAAACCCACTAAAGAAACCGTAGCCAACGGCACTGCGTGGCTTAATATCCAGAAAGGCGCCCGGTGCTTCAAATATCCTCCGCGCGAAGAAGACTATACCAC
>CABQCA010000075.1 GCA_902462525.1 uncultured Porphyromonadaceae bacterium
CGATGAAAAGGATGACATCACGGTTCTTTGTCAGTTCATTGAGGATAGCCTTGATTCGCTCTTCAAACTCTCCGCGGTATTTTGTACCTGCTACTATCGAAGCCATGTCGAGCGAAATGACGCGTTTGTCAAAAAGAATGCGCGATACTTTCCGCTGAATAATTCGCAGCGCAAGTCCTTCCACAATGGCGCTTTTACCAACGCCGGGTTCGCCAATGAGCACGGGGTTGTTCTTTTTGCGGCGGCTGAGAATCTGAGCCAGACGCTCAATTTCTGTTTCGCGACCGACAACAGGATCGAGACGGCCTTCTTCGGCGGCGCGTGTCATGTCGTTGCCGAATTTATCGAGCATAGGGGTATCGCCGCGGCTACCGCTCCGATGAGATTTTGCACCGGCGGCAGAGCCTTTGGCAGTATCACCGTCACCGCTGCCCGCGGGAGCTGACTCGCTGCTATCGGACTCACCGTCACCAGCCTGGTCTCCGGCAAGATCCATCACTTCTTCTGGCCGGACGTCGGCAAGTGCCTGACGACGCAGCGAATCGTAATCGATGCCTGCATTGAAATAAGGCGCAATTACGCTCATAGAGCGTACGTCTTTATTGTGGAAAAGCGAGAGCAGAAGATGCTCGACATCGACAAGAGGCGCTTTCAGGTAGCGGGCTTCGATGATGGCAAGTTTTATTATCAATGTGATAATGCGATTGAAATAGTCGGCTCCTTTATTGTCGGAACATGTGGGTTCATAGAGAGCTGTGTCGAGAGCCGAACGAAGATCGCCGAGCCTGTCGGCGCCGACAAGGCGCTCCATAAGTTCAGCCGATTTTGTGCCGGGCGTACTCAGTTCGAGCAACAAGTGTGCCGGCATTATCGTAGCATTGTTGTGATTGGTGCACTGCTGACGCAGTCTGTCGATCAGCGCCCGCGCATTTTCAGTGTATTTTTGATTATTTTCCATATGATTCTTTTAGGAGAGTAGACAGCAATAATCGTGCCAATTTTATACAAAGATACGCAAAATTGCCCGTTTGGCCAAATATTCGTGTTGACAAAATCCTTTTTTTAATCTCGTTTTCGGGTGTGGAGTTTTTTTGCTAACTTCGCGTAAAATTTAAAGTATTGTATGGCAGATCTATCTCTTCTGCAACGCCTCGATGGTTTGGACGCTCGTTTTGAGGAAGTTGCTACTCTTATAACAGACCCTGCGGTAATAGCCGACATCAAGCGTTATGTCCGTCTTTCGAAAGAATATAAGGACCTCGAACGAATTCTGGCATCAGCAAAAAAATACCGTTCGGCAATCGATAATATCACTGAGGCACAGGCTATTCTTCGCACGGAGTCGGATTCTGACATGCGTCAGATGGCTAAAGAACAGCTCGATGAGGCAGAGGCCGGTATGCCGGAACTCGAAGAAGAAATAAAATTACTCCTTATTCCTGAAGATCCGGAAGATTCCAAAAATGCCATTCTCGAAATTCGTGGTGGCACCGGTGGCGATGAAGCGGCAATATTCGCTGGCGATTTGTGCAAGATGTACATAAAATACTGTGAGTCTAAGGGCTGGAATGTTGCCATTACGTCGGCAAGCGAAGGCGCTGCCGGAGGCTACAAGGAGGTAATTCTGTCGGTGAACGGCGACAATGTCTACGGAACACTGAAATATGAATCGGGAGTGCATCGCGTGCAGCGTGTTCCGGCTACAGAAACTCAAGGCAGGGTGCATACTTCAGCGGCGACTGTGGCCGTATTGCCCGAAGCAGAGCCTTTCGATGTGGAAATTAACGAAGGTGAGATCAAATGGGATACTTTCCGATCAGGAGGCGCCGGCGGTCAGAATGTAAATAAGGTAGAGTCGGGAGTTCGCCTGCGTTATATGTGGAAGAATCCTAATACAGGCGAGACCGAAGAGATTCTCATAGAATGTACCGAGACCCGCGATCAGCCTAAGAACAAGGAGCGTGCTCTTAGCCGACTTCGTACATTCATATATGATAAGGAGCATCAGAAATACGTCGACGACATAGCATCGCGACGCAAGACAATGGTAAGCACAGGCGACCGCTCGGCAAAGATCAGGACCTACAACTATCCGCAGGGCCGTATCACTGACCACCGGATAAATTACACGGTCTACAACCTTCAGTCATTTGTCGACGGTGATATCCAGGACCTTATTGATCATCTTATCGTAGCCGAAAACGCAGAAAAACTTAAAGCTTCAGAATTATGAGCAAAATCAGCAATATAATTTCAGCAGATGCCATCCGACCCATGTTTCGGTCGGTCGTGCGTCGGTTTCCTTTCCCGTTCTTTTTCGCGACGGCTTTGACAGTGTGGTTGATCTATGTTATTGCATACGATTTCGACAGGATAGTAAACGAATCGCTCTGTTGGACTTTATCCGAGGGCTTTCTGCTTACTTTGGCTATCAATCTCTGGTGTTCTTTCAGCACTGCGCGACGCTTCCTCAAGCCGGCGCTACTTTGTGCTTCCGCTCTGGTTGCTGTCGATCTGGTTATTCTGCTGCATCGCGGAGGCGCTTCAGGAGCTGCAGAAAATGTAGGACGTTCGGCTTTCACTTTAGCGCTTGCGTCTGCCATATTCTTTCTTCCGTCAGTAAGAAAGTATAGCGGAAAACAGCTATGGGTCTATACTATGCTTCAGTTCGAGGCTTTCGCCAAAGCATTCTTTATAGCCATTGTAATGGCTATCGCATGTCTTGTCATTTTCGGGACGATGTCGTTGCTTTTCAGTATGGAAATAGAAAAAGCTATGACAATTTCCATGTGTGTCATGGCTTTGTGGTTGCCTTGTGTCCTTTATCTGTCGAATCTTCCGCTACCTAAACAATTAGAAACCGATAGTTTGCCAACGAAAACAATTGTCGGAGCTTTCTGTAAAAATGTTATCCTGCCGCTTGTTGTCATATATACATTTATTTTATATGTCTATGCGGCAAAAATCCTTTTTACGTGGACTCTTCCGAAAGCATCAGTGACATGGATGGTTACCGGTCTCATGGTAACTGTTCTGATAATGCTATATGGGCTTCGCCGTTATTCTTTCAGCAATAATTTTTCTAAAAGGGAGATCCGGATATCATCGCTTGCGCGAAAGTGGTTGCCCGTTCTTCTGTTGCCTCTTCTGTTGCTGATGAGTGTTGGGCTGATATATCGCGTGAGAGAATATGGCATCACAGTGTCGAGGCTCTATGTAGCGGCTTTTAATGTATGGGCTTATTCAGTGGTATTGTATCTGATTATCAGACGTAATGCCAATCTCAATGTCGTGGCCGTATCCTATGCTTTTGTCTTTGCACTGGTCTCAATGATTCCGGGACTGAATTTCACTTCGATAAGCAATCGTATAATACGTTCTGAAATCTTTACTGCGCTCCGTAGTGCAGGCGTGGAAAACTTTCCGACCGACATAAACGAGACACGAGCGGCTTTGGCAACAATGACACAGAAGGAAGCCCGCGACATTGCTTCGAAAATCGCATACCTTGACGATTGGAACGACCACTCCAACATTGCCGATATCGTTAAGTCGGATGATAAAATTTATGCATTCGAGATCGTTCCCGATCAAGATAATGATTCTGAGATAGTCGAAGTAGCCCAGCCTGAATATACTCTTAGTACCGATGATTATTTTCCGGTTGAGATACCCGGCGGCTACCGGAAGCTTTATGCTACGTCGCGACACAATGTGTCTCTCGATTCTATTTCTGACGGAAATTATATCTTCAATACCGGTGTCAACGGCTTCATGGCGGAAATCAACGTCGACAGCCTTTCAGCCGCCATCTATAACAATTCACCATTGGCGGTAGCGGCTGTTAACGGGCAACGAGACAGCGCTATGGCAGTATTTACCGAGCTTATCATCGATATGGGTAGCCGAAATCAGTTGAGAACAGCAGATTATTTTATCTTCACGAAATAAAACTCCATCTAATATGAAAAGAACAGAACTTGTCGAAAAAATTTTTGAAAAAGGCTCGTTCCTTTGTGTCGGTCTTGATCCGGACATCAAAAAAATTCCGGCTTGTATCGAAGGCTCCGATGCAGAGCGTGTCCTGACCTTCAACAAGGCCATAATCGACGCTACGGCCCCCTATTGCGTAGCATACAAGCCAAATCTGGCTTTCTACGAATGCCTTGGTGCGGAGGGTATCCGTGTGCTTGAGGAAACTGTCAGCTACATCCGGAGCAACTATCCCGACCAGTTTATTATAGCCGATGCGAAGCGTGGCGATATAGGGAACACAGCCGCCATGTACGCCCGCACGTTCTTCGAAGCAATGGATTTCGATGCCGTTACGCTCGCTCCATATATGGGTGAAGACTCCGTGCGTCCTTTCCTCAATTATAGCGACCGCGACAAATGGTCAATAATCCTCGCTCTCACGTCGAATGCTTCGGCCAAGGACTTTGAAACCGTTTACGATGCTAAAGGTGTGCCTATGTACGAGCGTGTGATTCGTCTTTCGCGTCACTGGGGGAGTCCGGTGGACACTATGTATGTCGTAGGAGCAACTCAGGCCGAAAGCCTCGAGAGCATACGCAAAGTAGCGCCCCGTCATTTTCTGCTTGTGCCAGGTGTGGGTGCTCAAGGCGGCAGCCTTGAAGAAGTCGTGCGCTACGGCATGATCGATGAATGCGGTCTGCTTGTAAACAGTAGCCGCGGCATCATCTATGCTTCGGCCGGCGATGATTACGCCGCTGCCGCCGGAAAAGCTGCCGCCAAACTTGCAGAAGAAATGTCGCAGCTTATGAAGGCCCGTTTTGCCTGATATTATTACGTGACATGATAACTGAGGTCGATTCATTAGACATTGAGGGACTGCACTTTTATTCGCGACTGACCGAGGCCCAGCTGCGAAATCGTCTTGACCCGGTCAGCGGTATATTTATAGCTGAAAGTCCGAAAGTTATAAAAGTAGCTCTTGAGGCCGGCTACAAACCGGTGTCGCTATTGTGCGAACATCGGCACGTGTCAGGCGATGCCGCAGATATCATTGCACGATGCGGTGGCGATATGCCTGTATATGTCGGTTCTCGCGAACTGCTGGCATCGCTCACCGGCTATGCCCTCACCCGTGGGGTGCTGTGCGCCATGCGCCGCCCTGCGGCAAAAAGCGTGGGCGACGTTGTTTCCGGCGCAGCAAGGGTAGTTGTTATCGACGGTGTGGTCGACACCACCAATATCGGAGCTATCTTCCGTTCTGCGGCCGCTTTGGGAATCGATGCAGTACTGCTCTCCTCTACTTCGTGTGATCCATTCAACCGTCGGGCAGTGCGAGTGTCAATGGGTTCGGTTTTCCTTGTACCATGGACTTTTCTTCCTGATGGTGCCGATGCTTCATATCTGTGTCGGTTCGGCTTCAAGACCGTTGCAATGGCTTTGAGAAACGACTCAGTGAGGCTCGATGACCCTGTGCTGTCGGCAGAACCGCGTCTGGCAATAGTATTGGGTACCGAAGGCGACGGACTTGCAGATAATGTAATTTCCGACTCTGACTACACCGTGAAAATTCCGATGTTTCACGGTGTCGACTCGCTGAATGTCGCCGTTCTTCATCACAATGCTCTTTTTGAATCGGCCGCTCTTTAACAGATAAGACTCTTTATAAGTCCGTTTTAACAAAAAATATACCTAACGGCACTTCTGAATAGCCGAAAAACCAAAAAATAATATTAATTTTGCAATTCGGAAACCGCAGACTTTGTTATTGCGTTTTCTACTAACGAGTCGGAGACTCGCTTTTTTGACAAAACATATTTAAATAGAAATACATAATGGACGTAACACTCGAAAAAACCGGCGACCTTGAAGGCCGTCTGGTTGTGAAAATCGAAGAAGCAGATTATGCCCCCCGCGTGAAGAAAGAACTTAAGGAAATTGGCGAGACTCGTCAGATTCCCGGCTTCCGCAAAGGCCACGTAGACATGGCTCAGCTCCAGAAACGATTCGGCAAGCAGGTTAAAGCAGGCGTTCTCAATGATGTAGCCTCCGATGCTGCCCTCAAATATGTTGAAGACAACAAAATTCAGCTTCTCGGTCAGCCAATTCCCGCTGCTGAAAACGAAATGAATCTCGATGACAAGGACTACACCTTTGTCTACGAAATCGGCTTCATGCCCGAACTCAACATGGTTTTTGACCAAAGCGTGGAACTGCCTTTCTATAACATCGCCATCAGCGACGAGATGATCGAAGAGCAGGACAAGAATCTGCGTCTTCAGGCCGGCGACCGTGTGACCACCGATACCTACGGCGACCGGGCTCTCATCAAAGGTTCCATAATGCAGCTTGATGAGAACGGCGAAGTAAAGGCTGACGGTATTCAGGTGACCGAAGGTATCATAGCTCCCTTCACATTCAAGAGTAAAGAGGAAGCCGACAAGTTCGAAGGCACAAAGGCCGGCGACAAAGTTGTATTCGACGTGTTTGCCACATGTGACGGCAACGAAGCCGAAATCGCATCGATGCTCCATATCGACCGCGATCAGGTTGAATCGGCCCGCGGCAACTTCGAAATCAATATCAAGGAATTTGTTGTCAACAAGCCCGCCGAACTCAGTCAGGAATTCTATGACAAGGTATTCGGTCCCGATACAGTGCATAACGAAGAAGAATACAAGGCAAAAGTACGCGATATGATTGCCCAGGCTCTGCAGCCCAATAGCCGCAGTCTCTTCGTACGTACCACTGAAGATTACCTCATGGAAACCTATGGCGCTCCCATGCAGCTTCCCGAGGCTTTCCTTCGTAAATTCATGATGCGTGTGAATCCTGAAATCAAGGAAGAAAACGTCGACGAACAACTAAAGATGGCTATCCCGGGCATGAAGTGGGAAATCGTCGAAGGTCAGGCCGGACGCACTCTCGGAATTAAAGTCGAGGAGGACGATGTAAAGACTATGGCTCGAGACATCGCGCGCCAGCAGCTCATTCAGTACGGTATGGCTCAGATGGCCGATCAGATGGCCGACTACTACGCTGAAAATCTCCTTAAAGACAAAGACCAGCGCCGTCGCCTCGTCGATCAGGCATATACTTCAAAGCTGATGGCAGCTATCCACAATGCCGTCAAACTTGACGAAAAGACTGTTTCGCTCGACGAATTCCGTACCCTTGTCGATACTCTCAACAACGCCTCAGGCGCAGCCGTAGCTGCCGAAGAAGGCGAAGGTGAATAAATCCTCATTTTGTAAGCATAAAAAGAAGGACTGCAATTTTGCAGTCCTTCTTTTTATACACCCATTTTGTTATTATCAGTCGGTTTCCAAGGAGATAGCTTTATTGCGAAGATTTATAAGTTCTTTGCGAAGATGGGCTGTGGAATCTTCATTGTCGAGAATCGTCTGAGCGACAGAGCGATCGCCTTTGCTGTATTTATCGCGAAGAATACTTTGAGAGGCGAGCAGACGGCGCAACTGAACCTGACCGTTAAGATATTCTATCATGGCGCTTCTGGCGTTTTTGTTCCTGAACTGATTGAGGGATGTGTAAATTTTGCCGTTTCCCATGTCGATCATAAACCGAGGTGAGGAATTATTCACTCTTGAACCATCGTCCGAACCGTCGTCAGGCAACTTTGAGGCAAGCAACGCACTGTAGTCGGTGTCGGGGTTACGGCTCAGAGAAATATCCGACAGTCTGGCAAGTGCCTCGAGATTTACGTCGTCCGGATCGGCATTGACACGCATTGCCGATGGCAGAAACACATAAACAGTCAGTTTTCCCGGCACATGATTCCGATCGGTGACGAGCCAGCCTAATCCGCTGGTCTCATCGATAGCGAGCATATAGTCGTTGTCAGGAGAATTGTATGGCATACCCATGTTCTGAGGCACGAAATAGCCGTCATCAGTGCGTCGCGTCAGGAATATATCATATCCTCCGAGCGAGTTCTCGCCGTTGTTGGCAAAATAGAGGGTCACACCGTCAGGCATAAGGAACGGATATCTGGCATCGCCTCCTTCGCCAAGGTTGCCGCTGAGTGCCGTCGGGTGATCAAGAGTACCGTCGTCGAGAATACCTGCACCATAAAGCTCGAACCTCCCGTTGCTGTCGGAAGCCGACCATAAGATTTCACTGTTGTTTTCAGGCATATAGCCTGTCGACAATTCAGATGCCGCCATAGCTCCTATGCTCCCCACGGATTCCGGAGGAAGAATACGACCGGCCTGAGGGCTCAACCGGATGGCATCGAAGAAACGTGCCGAGTCGACAGACAATGAATCGACTATTTCAAGACGCTCTACCCTCCCGAGCATATTGCGGAGTTTAACCAGCTGCGACGACAAGTAATCGTAGCCCTTCGGGAGACTTTTCTTGCCTTTCTGCAGTATCTCAGCCCAACTGTCGAGATGCTCTTCGGCTTTATCGACATTATAATGCTTCATATAATATTCGGTGAGCATCTGTGAAGCTTCTGCCACACCTCTGCTTTCAGCCTGTCGAAGCGGTGCGAGAGCTTCATCGAAACGACCGAGCTTATATAGCGACGCTCCAAGGAAGAAATTGCCGTTACCGTCGCGAGGGGTGCGCTTCACCACTTTGCGAGCATACTCGATAGCAGCGGCATATTTGCCACTGCGATAAAGGCGGCGTGCATCATCGATCGGCCCGGCATAGGCCTGCGAAAACATAGCAAACGCCAATATGGCAGCAAAGATTCTCTTCATAGTATTTATAATTTCAGTCCGTCATCTGATACCCCGCCTGTTGAGGGCCATGTGATAGCGGGCGGAGTTAATACGATGACGGCTATATGTTTCTGCAAAATCATGATAACCCGAAAAATCGCTTTTCGCACACATATACAGATAGTTGTGCATCGGTGCATCAAGCACGGCATCGATAGCAGAGGCCTCTGCTATGCGGATCGGGCCTGGAGGAAGACCTGGGTTCTTATATGTGTTATACGGAGATTCGATTTTAAGATGTTCGCCGCTGATGCGCCGCAGCGAGAAATCGCCGAGAGCGAACTTTACTGTCGGATCGGCCTGAAGCGGCATTTTTCGTGACAAACGGTTGAGATATAACCTGGCTACCAACGGACGTTCATCGGCCTTGTTAGTTTCTTCTTCGACTATCGAGGCCAAAGTAGACACTTCTGTTGGTGTAAAGCCTAATTCAGCGGCTTTGGCAAGACGGTTTTCATTCCAGAATGAAGTATAGGCTTTCAGAAGTTTGGATACTACAGTAGCGGAGTCGGTCGTCCAATAGAACTCGTACGTATCCGGTAAAAAAGCTGCAGCATATTGTCGGCGGTCTGTAAAACCTGCCTGCGGAAGAAGTGAATCAGCAGCTGCGACAAATGAAGCCGAGTCGAGTTCGAGAACAGTGCCTACACGCGCCGCAAGTTGCTCAAATGTCCTGAGATTATTGTAAGTCAAGCGTATCGGAGTCTGACGGCCGAGCAATATTCCCCGGGCAACCATCATAGCTTTTTCACCTGGTTCTACCACATACGAGCCGTGGGCTGTCGTCGGATTTCCGCCCTGCTTTTCCCAGAGAGTGGCAACTTTACCTCCAAAACCATCTCCGAGCGATTCTTTGAGCAGTGACTTCACTTCCGCGGTACTTGCTCCGGAAGGGATATTGATTCTGACTGCCTGAGAACCGTCATAGGCTGACGATACATAGTTCCATGCCATGAAGCATGCTATCGCCGCTAATGCAAGCAATGCCAAAGTGCCTGTAAGTATTTTTCTATTATTCTTCACACTACAAAATTAATTAAATTCCCCGAATTTCCAAAAAAAACACTGCCTCCGACAGGAAGCAGTGTTATATACAAAACCGGGATTGTTATTAAATCCAGTGTGTGAAGGCGAAGTCCTGACGGTGAGGAAGCTCAGCATTCTTCGGATAGAGACGGAACCCGTAGCGGAATACACCTGCATCGCGAAGTTTGGTTTTCAGCTCATAAGTGAGGACATTGCCCTCTTCCTTGACAACGTTGAACTGTTCGGTGCGGACGAACGATTCGCAGCCGTCTTTCTGGCGGTAAACGACCATTTCGAGAGCGAGATCACGGCCGAGGCCGTTGGTGTCGACGGTCACTTCGATATGAACCGGTTCGCCTGTTATGGAATTCGACAGTTCGCCGCTGTGGAGCACGTTGAGTACCTTGATCCCATCCCAGGCGGCGGCTACTTTTTCTTTCCATGAGGCAATGCTCTTGGCAAGCGCGAAATTGTCGGCCTGAAGGCGTGCGCTGCGTGCGGCTTCCTTATTGTAGAAGCGGTCGATGTAGTCCTCGATCATGCGCTGCATGGTGAAATGAGGAGCGATGTCGCCAATCGACCCTTTGATGTACTGAATCCACTTGGGCGAGTAGCCTGCCGAGTTCTTCTCGAAATAGAGAGGAATGATTTCGTTTTCGAGCATAGAGTAGATTGTGGCGGCATCGAGCTTGTCCTGCATTGCCTGGTCGGTGTAAGTGCGCTTA
>CABQCA010000076.1 GCA_902462525.1 uncultured Porphyromonadaceae bacterium
TTCTGTTTATCAGGCGTTACCGGCGTGTGACCGGCGATTCCTCGCCGAAAAGATATGATTTTTTATATCCGCCGGCATCGACTACAATTTTTTCGAAGACCACTCCAGGATCGAGTGGCGACAGCGACAATGTCACGCTGCCGTCGACATCGGCTTTAGGAACCTTCAGTCTGACAATCTTTTCTATCACACGTCGGGCCACAGTAGGATAATAAACCGCATGTATATTTTCCGGGGCTTCGTTGAGATTGCCATTGAAATTCACTTCTATCGGCTCTGTGCCGTCGAAACCGACCTTATAACGATGGCCCTCGCGTCGTGCGAAAGCGAGTGTCGATTTCGTAACAACATGAACGTCGACACTGTCGGTGCCTTCCGGTAAGCGCAGGGAGTAATCGAGGCGAGCTCCTTCAACGGGAACAGTATATGGCATTAGAGCGACACCGCTCAGAGTACGGCCTACATACGGAAGGACCGTCCACCGGCCTCCACCCTCGGGAGAGTGCGCACGATTGAAATGTTCTGCTTCCATCACTATGCAATCCGACGGAATAGTGAAGCGGTATCCGCCCGTTTTGACGGTATCTTCAACACGGTAAACAGTCGGAAGAGTATCTTTCGGGAAATTGTCGTGCCAGTCGGTATAGCCGATATGTTTCTGTATCATAATGCCGTCCCATTTGCCACCGGCCAGTTCCTTGTTGTACATTTCCATGAGTTCACCGTCACGCTCAAAGCATTTCTCAGCTCTCTCTGCCCATAAATCGGCCTCAGGCATACCGGCGATGTATGCGCTTCGGTTCATCGCCACGGAATAATACATGTCGTGCAGGTTTGCCATCAGTTGCAGAGGAAACAGAATAAGTTCCATATAAGCGTCGCGGCTTTCCGGAGCAAGCGACAGATACTGCCTCATTGCCTCGGCTTCAAGCACAATATATTCGTCGCGCACTTTTTTCCATTCTCCGCTCTCCAGCGAGTACGTAGCGGCGTCGAGAAGCTCCGGGGTACAACGCCCGTTGTATTTGCACAGCAAGTTGAAAATTCTGGCTGCTTCTTCTGAATTGCCCGGACCGAACTGCTGTTCGAAGAAACTGCGTGTGTGCTCAAGCAAATTTTCATTAGAAAAGGCTTTCGGGTTCCATGCCATATCGAGAAACAAAGTTATAGGATATTCCATCGGCTTGAGATCGCCAACATTCAGTATCCACATAGTTTCGATACCATAGTCATAGGCCAGCCGCATCTGCTCCCACAAGTTCTGAATCGGGGTGCAGTTGAGCAGTTTGCTGTTTCGCGGCGCCCCGACATAATCCACATGGTAGTACATGCCCCATCCACCCGGATGGAGGCGTTCGCGCGCATCGGGCAGACGGCGCACATTGCCCCAGTTGTCATCGCACAGAAGCAGAATAACATCATCAGGCACACGCATTCCTTTGTCATAGTAATCGAGCACTTCTTTATAGAGAGCCCACACCTGCGGTGTCTGTTCAGCCGGACGTCCGGTCTCTTTCTTTATTATCCGGCGCTGATTCGCTATGATGTTTTCAAGAAGCTTAACATCGGCTTCAGCGCTCATTGCTTCGTCTCCGTCACCACGCATGCCTATCGTCACGATATCTTCGGTGCCTTTCATGCGTCTTACGCCTTCGGCAAAGAATTTATCGAGCACCTTGCGGTTTGTCCTGTAATTCCACTGTCCGAAATCCTTCCGGTGACGAGCCCATTCCTGATGGTTGCGTGCCATAGGCTCATGATGCGATGTTCCGATGATCACACCCATTTCAGACGCTGTGCGGCTGTTTTCCTCATCGTCGGCATAGAAAGCCCAGTCCCACATCGCAGGCCAAAGAAAATTACCTCTAAGACGCAAGATAAGTTCGAACACACGTGTATAGAAACGATGGTCACCGTAGGTGGTACCATAAGTTTTCTTAACCCATTCCATAAGGCACGGTCCCTCATCGTTTAGAAAAATACCGCGATAGCGCACTGCAGGTTCTCCGGCAGTATAAAAACCGCGTTTAATCGCAAACGAATTGCGTCTCACCGCAGGTACATCGGCCCAATCATACCACGGAGAAACACCTATTAGTTCGGAAAGCTCATAAATACCGTATATGGCGCCTCTCATATCGCTTCCGGCAATGACCAGCCCTTCCTCCACACCGGCCAACGGCGACTTCACTGTAGCCATTACATATTTCTCCCGTTTGCCGTCAAGTTCCCGGCGGTCAATCTTACCCTCATCCATAAGTTTCGAAATAACAGGGCTGGAATAAGAACCCACTATTATCATGCGGGAATCTGTGGGAGTAGACCTGAGTTCCGCGGCGTTGCCGCAAACACGCTTAAAGTCGGCCGAAAGATTTCGGGCAGCTATCTGCACTCCTTTGCAGTCAGTGCTGTCGATCAGCACCGGGAGCGGTTTTCCCGTTTTTCCGCATGGCTGAATTATAACAAACGTATCGCCGTCTGTGGCATTTGCCGCTGCTGTCGGATTGTCCAGAGCAGCGACATGTGCGGCGGAGATCAGGAGAATTGTCGTGACTGCAGCAATCCGGTGCAGAGTCTTTCTTATTCCGTACTTCATGGCATTTAAATGTAATGTTTGATGACAATTGCAAATTTATAAAAATGTCTGTTTAAGGCACGCGGACGTTTGTAAAACCGACATTTATAACCGTATTACAGCCTTCGCTCATGTAACAATAAGGTTCACATTTGTACACATCTGTAACTTTTATTCTGATTTGTAACAGAAAAAACTAAAAAGTATTGTAATTTTACAGCCGAAAAAAGATACTGAAGGTGTTTCTCTCTTTCCGCTTAGTCACTTTCATTTTTTACCAGCCAGCTAAATCTAAACCATGAATATTAAACGTTACGATTTCATACACCGCATTGTGTTTATCGTAGTAGCGATGTGCATTTTCTCAAGTGCTTCGGCCATACGCACAGGACGAATGTTCGCCGATCCGGCTTTCACGTCAGGAACATTTATCGGTTTATGCCGAAATACCGACGGGTTTCTGTGGATTGCCACCGAAAGCGGACTTCTTAAATTCGACGGCAACAATTATATTCTTTACCGCCACGATGAGAACAACCCTTCTACTCTCAGCGACAGCCGTCTTCTTTCAGTGATATCCGACTCCCGTGGCAGGGTATGGGCCGCGACAGCAAACGGCCTTAATCTCTACGACGATGCCACCGACTCATTCCGCCGCATCACGCTTCCCTCAATGAGCTACGGCGGCTATATAATGGATATCACCGAGCAAGCCGACGGAACAATCACTTTCATAGTCGCCGGAAAGGGCCTCTATGTAATCGATGAGACCCACGGTGAGCTTACAGCGGTGAAATATCTCCCCAACAGCCCCGGCGAAAACGAGTATGACCGTGTCATTCAGCATACCGACGGCCGTTTCTATGTAGGAACACATACCGGAAAAGTATATTCGATCAGCGCCAATGGCAATAGCACTCCTATCAATGTAGCAGACGGTTATATTACGGATCTGATTTCAGAAGCCGACGGAAACATCCTTGTCAGCTCAGTCAACGTCATATACCGTCTCTATCCCTCTGACAACCGTGTGGTGCCGGTATGGGCTGCAGACAAAGTGGAAATGAACGTCAACAATTTCACCCGCGCAGCCGACGGTACGGTCTATTTCTCGACAGTTTCAAATGGAATATGGAGCATTGAGTCAGGGCACTCAGAAGCAAAACAGTGTACCAGTTTTTATCTGCCCTTGACCGACCTCCAAAATACAAAACTCGGAGCGACTTTTGCCGACACTGAAGGGAATCTGTGGATAGGCTGCCAATACAAGGGGCTTGCATGCATTCCTCATACCCCTATACCTTTCAACTATCATCTTATTTCCGACGCTATTCCCGGGTTTAAAGGTGGAATCGACGCTTTCGCCGTATTCGATAACAATGTGGCCGTAGGATTCGGCAACAATATAGTCAGAATGACTGCCGAAGGCACGCTGTTCTCCCGTACAGTCATGCCGGCACGCGGAGTGGTGAGTTCTATAGTCCCGACAGAAGAAGGGAAGCTTCTGGTAGGCCTTACCAACAACGGAATATGGGAACTACCTTACAAAGGCGGCAGCCCCCGACGCATTATCGACTTTCCCGGCAAATATCCGTCGATTGTCATGTGCCGGTTGCCTGACGGCAATCTGCTGGCAGGTTTCCACGGAGAAGGGCTCCTGAAATACGACCGTACTACAGGTTCTGTAACGCGTTATGAGGCAGATCCTGAAGGCGGCCGCCTCAATAATTTGTTCTTCACCTCAATGAAGATGTCGCCGGACTCTGCATTTGTGTGGATCGGACTATACGGCGGAATATCATGTTACGACATCTCCGCCGACAGTCTGTATATTCTCGATCAGACACCGTTTGTCAAAGGCGCGACATATGCACTGGCCACCGCAAGCGACGGCAGTGTCATTGCCGGGACAAGTCACGGCCTTATCCATTACGATGCCGCCGGCAATGTGCGAAAGAAATATACCACGGCCGATGGCCTCACAGACAACGACGTACGCACAGTCGTAGCCGATAGTCGCGGCGGATTCTGGATCGGTACCAAACGAGGTCTCAACTACCTTAGTCCGGACAGTGACGACATCGTAGTTTACTACGGCGGCTATGGTATGGCTGAAAAGGCATTCATGCACGGAGGCATGGCCTCAGACAACAGTGTGATTCTCGGAAGCGAACTCGGCATAACCGCATTTCACCCCGACTCAATACCTTCCATGGGCTTCGGACATCAAATTGAGGTCACTTCCATTATTCTCAACGGTCAGCGCATAAACCGCACGACGACAATCGACGGCAACACCGTGATAACCGGCGGCCGGAATCTTCAGTTAAACCTTCCCTACAGAGACAATTCTCTGACGCTCAAACTGTCAACTCTCGATTTCCGTGATGCCGCCAACGTTCGCTATATATGGCGTCTCAACGGGCTTTCTGAAGAACCGACAGTGACTCCACCGGGTGACAACGTTATTTACCTTCCCCACCTCGATCCGGGTAAGTACACCCTTCACCTCAAAGCCACCGACAACAATGTTAGTTCCGAAGAAACCGAAATAACCATAGTCATTTCCACTCCCTGGTATATGAGCGGCGCCGCCCGGACACTCTATGCAGTTATATTTCTGGTACTCATCATTCTTTCCATTCTCCTTCTGGAGAAGAAACGCAGCGAAAGAATCAGTGAGGCCAAAATTCGTTATTTCATGGATGTGTCACACGATATTCGCTCTCCTATCACATTGATACTGACTCCTCTCCAATCGCTTCTTAAAGAGCCGTTCTCTCCTGATGTAAAAGAAAAGATGCGCACCATGTACCGCAACGGACAGCGAATCCTCTCTCTTGTCAACCAGCTCCTCGATCTGCGAAAAATTGAAAAAGGAGGAATGAGGCTTCTCTGCCGTCAGACAAATCTGGCTGTTTTCGTCGAAGAACTTGTCGACATGTTCAAGCCGCAGGCCGCAGAGAAGAAAATCGCTCTCGAATTTCACGATAAAGGAGGAGTACCCGACGACGTATGGGTAGATCGCGACAACTTCGACAAAATCCTGGTCAATATCATCTCAAATGCCATTAAATATACTCCGGACGGAGGACAAATTGATGTTGTCCTCAGCCGGACCGATGACGACGGTCTCGGTGCATGCGCTCAGATAAGCGTGTTCGATACTGGTATCGGCCTTGGCAACAAGACTCAGGAACAGCTCTTTGCCCGTTTTTATCGGGCTCGTGAAAATCATTCGGCCGGCATTGCCGGCACGGGTATCGGACTCGACCTCTGCCACCGGCTCACACTCCTTCACCATGGCTCCATCACGGGACACAATCGCTCCGACGGAACTGGCGGAAGCGTATTCTCTGTCCGCATCCCACTCGACGAATCAGCGTATTCTCCGGCGGAACTATTGCGGACGAAGGACGCTTCCGGCCCCACCCCCCCCCGATAAACATTTGATTATAAGCAGCATAGAAAACTCAAATCTATCCGACAAGCCTAAGCGGAAGCGTATCTCGGCCTCACGGCGGATTCTTGTCGCAGACGACGATACAGAACTAAGGAGCTTCATCAGCCGTCAGCTTGAAGAATCCGGTTATAAAATATCCACAGCCGACAATGGTGCCAATGCTCTTAAAATTATTAATGAAGAGAATGTCGATCTTGTGATATGCGATGTTAAAATGCCGGTGATGGACGGTCTTACATTCCTCAGGCTCATGAAATCGAATGTCGGCACCCATCATATTCCTGTCATTCTGCTAAGTGCGCGAAATGAAATCGCCGACCGAATCGAAGGATGGGATAAAGGAGCCGACGGATATCTCGGCAAGCCCTTCAACATCGAAGAACTCAATACCCTTATAGATAATCTCATTGGTACACGACTGAAGCTCAAAGGCAAATTTTCCGGCGCGCAGGATGTCGGCGCCTCCATTACCCCCCCCGAACTAAAAGGCAACGACGAGGCCCTTATGGAAAAAATTATGGACATCATCAACGCCCGTATCGATGATCCCGGTCTCAATGTCGAAATGCTCGGACGAAGTGTCGGAATAAGCCGTGTCCAGCTCCACCGTAAGCTCAAGGACATACTCGGAATGACACCGAGCGATTTTATCCGCAATATAAGACTCAAACGCGCATGCCAGCTACTTCAGAAACCCGATGTAGACATCACTCAGGTAGCCTATGCCGTCGGTTTCTCGTCGCAGCCTCATTTTTCCACTTCATTCAAGCGTTATACAGGTTTCTCTCCCACAGAATACCGACAGAGGTGTCTCAGCGGCGATGTACCGACTCTTCCCGAAAACCCAATAGACTCACTATGAATTCCATATCCTGTAAAATCATTCTTATCTGCGCTTTGTCAGCGACCTCAGTCGCACAAGCAGCAGTCACTTTGCCGTCGGTCCTTTCCGACGGAGTCATTCTGCAACGCGACTGCCCTGTTTCGATATGGGGAAAAGCCGATCCTGGTGAAAAAATTGAGATTCGGCTCGCCGGACGCAAAGCTACAGCCATGGCGGCAGACGACAGCACCTGGTACGCCACACTGCCCGCTGTAAAAGCCGGCGGACCTCACATCCTCGAAGTCAACGACCTCCGGGTCAACGATGTTCTTTTCGGTGATCTTTATCTCTGCTCTGGGCAAAGCAACATGGAACTGCCCGTAAGCCGAGTCATGGATTTCTTCAGCGAAGAAGTCCACAGTTACAGCAACGACAGAATCCGCGAATTCAAAACTCCTAAAGAATATGCATTTCATGGCCCCCGCACCGATGTCAGTCCCTCGCAGTGGAAAAAAATACGACCTGGAGAAGCCGAGAAGTTCGGAGCGCTTGTCTATTTCATGGCACGCGAACTCTACGAACACAATGGTCACGTTCCTGTAGGCATAGTCAACTCCAGCTGGGGAGGCTCGAAAATTGAAACATGGCTAAGCGAAAAGGCTATTGTAAGCTACCCTGAAATGGCTGTCCGTCTGCGGCTTATCGAGGACGACCAATACCGCGATCTCGTGGCACGAACCGAAAACCGGGCATCTTACCTCTGGTACACAACCATGATTTCAAACGACTCCGGCTACAAAGGCTGTCACCCCTCCTCTCCTCTTTTCGATGACAGCAGCTGGGAAGAAACCGAACTGCTCGGAAAAGAATGGGGAACAGCCGACGGCAGGCCTGTCAACGGCTCACACTGGCTGCGCCGTACTTTCAGCGTCGATAAAACCCATGCCGGAAAACAGGCCGAACTACGACTCGGCTGTATTGTCGATGCCGATTCTGTATGGATAAACGGCACTTTCGTAGGTTTTACAGCCTATCAGTATCCTCCGCGCATATATCCCGTGCCCGGCGAGCTGATTCACGAAGGCGACAACGTCGTGACAGTCAGAGTTGTCAGCAATGCCGGTACGCCGCATTTCGTACCCGAGAAACCTCATAAGGTTATTTTTAGCGACGGAAGCGAAATATCGCTGGAAGGAAGATGGAAACACTCAGTCGGAGCACCCATGCCGCCTTCGCCGGCTCACACCGATTTCTTCCAGAATCCGACTACACTCTATAACGGACTCATAGCTCCCATGGCACATCTGCCCTTCCGAGGGGTCGTTTGGTACCAGGGCGAATCGGACATCGACCTCCGAAACCGTTACTGCAATCTGATGAAGGCTCTCATCGCCGACTGGCGTGACACTTTCGGGAACCCACGCCTCCCGTTCTATATTGTGGAACTGGCCGATTTCCTTCATCCATCCGACACAGGAGGCCGTGCGGCCTGGCAGCAGATGCGCGATGCCCAGCGCCGTGCCGCCGAAGAAACCGACCGGGCATACTGGATTAAAAACGGCGACATCGGTGAATGGAACGACATTCATCCGCGCGATAAAAAGACACCGGGCCGTCGCACTGCCGAATCCATCCTCACAACGCCTGAATAGTCTTTCCGTGATACGATTTTGAACGCAACCGTGACATATGCCAACGGTTGCGTTCATTCTCATGCACCAACGTGTTACACGCAACAACCCGTTCGACAGACAATTGTTCTAATTTTGCACATATCTAATCAAAATCACAAGACCATGAGATACACTTCTCTTGCAATAGCTGCTCTGCTCGTCTGGTCAGCGTCATTTTCCGGATGCTCTTCTGCCCAATCCGGAAACGACGACGCCACCCTGACAACAATAGAAAACCCAATGATATGGGCAGATGTTCCGGATCCCGATGTCATCCGGGTCGGCGACGATTTTTATATGGTAAGCACTACCATGCACCTCATGCCGGGTTGTCCGGTCATGCACTCGAAAGACCTCGTCAACTGGGAGACTATCGGCTACGTTTTCGATAAGCTCGAAGACACTCCACGCTACGACCTCAAAGAAGGCACTGTCTACGGCAAAGGTCAGTGGGCAACTTCGCTTCGATATCGCGACGGTGTATTCTATGCCCTGTTCTCACCAAACGACCAACCCTACAAATCTTATATCTACTCCGCCAGCGACCCTGCCGGAAAATGGGAACTCGTCGCACGCTCCGACCATTTCCACGATGCTTCGCTGCTTCTTGACGACGATGGCCGCGCATACGTATTCTACGGCAGCGGTGACATACGCCTCCGTGAACTCAACCCCGACCTAAGCGGCGTAATGCCCGGAGGCATCGATACGATCGTTATTCATCCCGATTCATCAGAAACAATGCTCCACGAAGGCAGCCGCGTGATAAAACATAATGGCAAGTATTACGCGTTCGTCATATCCTGGCCCGCAGGCCGTCCGCGCCGGCAGTTATGCTACCGTGCCGATAATATCACCGGTCCCTACGAAAAAAAGGTGGTTCTCGAATCTGAATTCGGCGGATTCTCTTATGTTGGCCAGGGCTGTCTTGTCGATGATGCCGACGGCAACTGGTGGGGTGTCATATTTCAGGATCGCGGCGGTGTAGGCCGAATCCTCACCCTCAATCCGGCAACCTGGAGCGATGGCTGGCCTATGCTTGGCGACAGCCTCGGGCGCGTTCCTGCCACGATAGAGAAAAAAATAGTTCCTCTCGAAAAAGCGGGCGTGGTCTTTTCCGACAACTTCGACAACGGTCGCAAAAATATCCTTTGGCAATGGAATCACAATCCGGTCGACAACCTGTGGTCGCTCACAGAGCGTCCGGGTTGGCTGCGACTGCACACAGGCGCTAAGACCGACAACGTATTTCTGGCCCGAAACACAATTTCACAGAGAATGGAAGGACCGTCCTGCGAAGGCACAGTCAAATTCGATATATCTGGCATGAAAGCAGGCGACCGGGCCGGTTTCGCAGCTTGGAACGGCGATGCCGGACTTCTCACCATTGCCGACGACGGAAACGGCCACCGACGACTCATAGCACAGACGTCTTCAGTGGCCCTCGGCGAACCCGACCACAGCGTAACAGACGTCGAAACAACCGACACAGAATCGGTGCCTCTCGATTCCGATGACCTGTGGCTCAGAATCAGCGCCGACTTCCGCCCCGGCACCGACATCGCAACTTTTGCCTACAGCTCAGACGGAAAAGAATGGAAAACGATCGGAAAACCATTCAAGATGCAGTTCGACTACCGCCGTTTCTTCATGGGAACACGTTTCGCAATATTCAATTATTCCACCACCGGCGACGGCGGATTCATCGATGTCGACAGCTTCGATTATCGAAAAATAAACAACGAAACTCACGATTGAATCAACATAGCTTTTTCATACATGTACCTCGGCACAAGTCCGAATCTCAAAACAGTTTTCAAACCGGGACAATATAAAGGTTAAGGTTACTCGTTGGTTGAATTAAATTTCTAATTATTTACAAATGAAAAAGTTGCACAAAT